>NZ_LLWJ01000068.1:0-268727 GCF_001529285.1 Pseudomonas sp. TAA207
CGCCTGCGCATGATTTATCGCTCTTGTAGCCGCTGCCGAAGGCTGCGTTCGGCGGCGTAGCCGTCGTAAGACCTTCACCTTCGAGTGTCAGGCACTGCGTAGAAGCCGGACGCAGCCTCGCACTACTCGTCAGCGACTACAGGTTTTGCGTTCACAGCGCACAAACGCCTGCGCATGATTTATCGCTCTTGTAGCCGCTGCCGAAGGCTGCGTTCGGCGGCGTAGCCGTCGTAAGACCTACATCCTCGAGTGTCAGGCACTGCGCAGTGGTCGGTTTTACGATCAACAGGTTTTGCGTTCACAGCGCACCAACCTCTACGCATGATTTATCGCTGTTGTATCAAACATGGCTGCGCAACCAGCTCGCAATATGATCCGCAGCCGCATCCAGGTGCTGCTCATGGGTGAAGCCCGAGGCCTTGAGCGGCTTGAGGTCGTGATCGCCCGCCACCAACCACATCACGTCAATGCGCGGTGACAGTGTGTAAGCCTCCACGGCTTCACGGTTGCCCAACGCATCCCGTTCACCCTGCACGATCAACGTCGGGGTGTTTATATCGGCCAGATGCGCCACACGGGGCTTCTCGGGTTTACCCACGGCGTAGAACGGATAGCCCAAACACACCAAACCATCTGCGTGTAGCGCATCCGCCAGCAAACTGGCCATGCGCCCGCCCATGGATTTGCCGCCAATGGCCAATGGCCCAGCGACATGCCGTCGCACCTCTTCATATACCTCGCTCCAGCACTCAAGCAGTTTTATCTGCTGATTGGAAGGCCTTTTGCCACCATCGAGCCTGCGCTGAGCCATGTACGCAAACTCGAAGCGCAGGACGCTGACCCCGCGAGCAGCAAGGCGTTCAGCCATTTCGTTCATCCACACGCTGTCCATCGGCGCGCCTGCGCCATGCGCCAGGATCAAGGTCGCAGCAGGGGTGATTGGTGCGCAGTTCCACAGCCAACCTCGCTGCTGCACGCGCTGCGCCCATTGATCCCTGTCAATACCGACATCACCCGCTACGCCCATGCTTGCCTCGCTTTTAGTCTGCTTATAACTCCAGGCGCGCGTTTGTACGCGCCTGATCCGTGGATGGGGAACCATGAACACTTCTACAAGTACCGCCTACAACTACAAGGTGGTCCGCCAATTTGCCATTATGACGGTGGTTTGGGGCATCGTCGGTATGGGGCTCGGCGTTTTTCTCGCCGCGCAGTTGGTCTGGCCAGAACTTAACTTCAATCTGCCTTGGACAAGTTTCGGGCGCCTGCGCCCTCTGCACACCAACGCCGTGATCTTCGCTTTCGGCGGCTGCGCACTGTTCGCATCGTCGTTCTACTCGGTGCAACGCACCTGCCAGGCGACCCTGTTCGCACCTAAAATCGCCGCGTTCACCTTTTGGGGTTGGCAGTTGGTGATTTTGCTGGCCGCGATCAGCCTGCCGCTCGGTTACACCAGTTCCAAGGAATACGCCGAGCTGGAATGGCCGATCGACATTCTGATCACCATCGTCTGGGTCGCCTATGCCATCGTGTTCTTCGGCACGATCATGAAGCGCAAGACCAAGCACATCTACGTGGGCAACTGGTTCTTCGGCGCGTTTATCGTGACCGTGGCGATTTTGCACATCGTTAACAACCTGGAAATCCCGGTCAGCTTCACCAAGTCCTACTCACTTTACGGTGGCGCCACTGACGCCATGGTGCAGTGGTGGTACGGCCACAACGCCGTAGGCTTTTTCCTGACTGCTGGCTTCCTGGGGATGATGTACTACTTCGTGCCGAAACAGGCCGAACGTCCGATCTACTCCTATCGCCTGTCTATCGTGCACTTCTGGGCGCTGATCACTCTCTATATCTGGGCCGGTCCGCACCACTTGCACTACACCGCACTGCCGGACTGGGCACAGTCGCTGGGCATGGTGATGTCACTGATTCTGCTGGCACCCAGCTGGGGCGGCATGATCAACGGCATGATGACCCTGTCAGGTGCGTGGCATAAGTTGCGCAGCGACCCGATCCTGCGCTTTTTGGTGGTGTCACTGGCGTTCTACGGCATGTCGACCTTCGAAGGCCCGATGATGGCAATCAAGACCGTCAACGCCCTCTCCCACTACACCGACTGGACCATTGGTCACGTACACGCCGGTGCGCTGGGCTGGGTAGCGATGATTTCGATTGGCGCCCTGTACCACATGATCCCGAAAATTTTCGGCCGCCCGCAGATGTACAGCCTGGGCTTGATCAACGCGCACTTCTGGCTGGCAACCATCGGCACCGTGCTGTACATCGCCTCGATGTGGGTCAACGGCATCGCTCAAGGCCTGATGTGGCGCGCAGTCAACGAAGACGGCACGCTGACTTACTCCTTCGTCGAAACCCTGGTGGCCAGCCACCCTGGCTTTGTGGTGCGACTGATCGGTGGGGCAATTTTCCTCAGCGGCATGTTGCTGATGGCTTACAACACTTGGCGCACCGTGCGTAACGCCGAGCCCGCTGAAGTCGTAGCCGCCGCGCAGATGGCCTGAGGAGTTCGCCATGAAACATGAAGTCGTAGAGAAGAACATCGGCCTGATGCTGTTGCTGATGATTCTGTGTGTGAGTGTGGGCGGTCTGACGCAGATCGTGCCGCTGTTCTTTGAAGACGTGACCAACACCCCGGTGGAGGGCATGAAGCCTTACACCGCACTGCAACTGGAAGGGCGTGACATCTATATCCGTGAAGGCTGCGTGCAGTGTCACTCGCAGATGATTCGCCCTTTCCGTGCCGAAACCGAGCGTTATGGTCACTACTCGGTTGCCGGTGAGAGCGTCTGGGATCACCCGTTCCTGTGGGGCTCCAAGCGTACAGGCCCGGACCTTGCCCGCGTTGGCGGTCGTTACTCGGATGACTGGCACCGCGCGCACTTGTACAACCCGCGCAACGTAGTGCCTGAGTCGAAAATGCCCGCCTACCCTTGGCTGGTGGCCACGCCGGTAGACGACAGCCACACCCGCAAGAAGCTTGAAGTGATGCGCATGATGGGCGTGCCGTACACCGACGAAGACATCGCCGCAGCCAAGGACTCAGTCAAGGGCAAGACCGAAATGGACGCGTTGGTGGCTTACTTGCAGGGCCTGGGCACTGCCATCAAGAGCAAGAGGTGAGCCATGGTTTTGGAGATGAGTAGTGGAATGATTCGCGGCCTGGGCACTGTCGTCGTGGCCGTGGCGTTTATCGGCCTGGCGTTGTGGGTGTTCAGCCCGCGGCGCAAGTCCGAATTCGAAGACGCGACCTTACTGCCATTCAAGGACGATCCAGAAGCCATCAAACACGTCGAGCAAGAACAAGCGTCTAGGAGTAACAACGCATGACCACCTTCTGGAGTATCTATATCTGCGTGCTGACCATCGGCACGCTGATCGGCCTGACTTGGCTGCTGGTTGGTACGCGCAAGGGTGAAACCAAGAGCGAAACCGTCGAGACCATGGGGCACGCCTTTGATGGCATCGAGGAATACGACAACCCGCTGCCGCAGTGGTGGTTCATGTTGTTCGTTGCCACCCTGGTGTTTGGCGTGGGTTATCTGATCCTCTACCCCGGCCTGGGCAACTGGAAGGGCCTGCTGCCGGGTTATGAAGATGGCTGGACCGGGGTCAACGAATGGCAAAAAGAGATGGACAAGGCAGACGCCAAGTTCGGGCCTATTTTCGCCAAGTACGCCGCCATGCCTGTAGAGCAAGTGGCTCAGGACCCTAAAGCGTTGAAAATGGGCGGTCGCCTGTTTGCCTCAAACTGCTCGGTGTGCCACGGCTCGGATGCCAAGGGTGCCTTCGGCTTCCCCAACCTGGCTGATAACTCATGGCGCTGGGGCGGCGATGCCGACACCATCAAGGCCACTATCATGGGCGGACGCATGGCAGCCATGCCTGCCTGGGGTGAAGTGCTGGGTGAAGACGGGGTCAAGAACGTAGCGGCTTATGTACGTCACGACCTGGCTGGCCTGCCACTGCCGCAAGGTACTGCGGTCGATCTGGCCGCAGGCAAGCAAGCGTTCGACACCACTTGCGTGGCGTGCCACGGCGCAACGGGCAAAGGCACACCGATCATGGGTGCACCTGACCTGACGCAACCGGCCGCGTTCATCTATGGCACCAGCCTGGCGCAATTGCAGCAAACCATTCGTCACGGTCGTCAGGGCCACATGCCTGCGCAAAACGAATTGTTGGGCAATGACAAAGTGCAACTGCTGGCGGCATACGTGTTCAGCTTGTCGCACGGTAAGCAAGAGGAAAAATCAGCGGAATAATTTCCGGACATTTCCTGCCGCATCATTTTGGTGCGGCAGTTCCCGCCCCAAAGCGCGACCAAGTGTCGCACCCCTCCCCCCTCCCTCATTGCTCTCTCGCCATTCAGGACTAAGCTCTTAGTTCTGGGATTCGGCCTACGCCGTATTCAGGTCAAGTGAAAAAAATCGGTAAGTTGAAGGGCAGTGATACGGGCCACACTGGTGGGTTTATACCGGCTGTCATCGATTGCGGTCTTCGCCATGATGTCGCCGTGCCTTATCCCCACCCGGTTTTAACCGCCACCTTCCCCTTCGCCTGCGTGCGCCACACGCTAAATTTTCGCGGTCGAATTTGACCCTACGATACGTGTGGAAAGGGCGCAGAATCAGCGTTGGAAAGCATTGACCGAGGTCATGCTGCGTTGCAATAACCCTACGCTTTATACATACTTGCGCCCGATTTTTACTCCTAATAAAACACCTAAACCGTGGAACCTTAGAATGAGCACAGCAATCAGTCCGACTGCTTATAACTATAAGGTAGTCCGCCAGTTCGCCATCATGACGGTGGTCTGGGGGATCCTTGGCATGGGGCTCGGGGTTTTCATCGCTTCACAACTTGTGTGGCCTGAATTAAACCTTGGCCTTGAGTGGACGACCTTCGGCCGTCTACGTCCTTTGCACACCAACCTGGTGATTTTCGCCTTCGGCGGTTGTGCATTGTTCGCCACCTCTTATTACGTCGTGCAGCGCACCTGCCAAACGCGCCTGATCTCCGACACCCTCGCGGCCTTCACCTTCTGGGGCTGGCAAGCTGTGATTGTCGGTGCCTTGATCACGCTGCCGCTGGGCTACACCACGACCAAAGAATACGCAGAGCTGGAATGGCCTTTGGCTATCCTGCTGGCCATCGTCTGGGTGGTCTACGGCATTGTGTTCTTCGGCACTATTACCAAGCGCAAAACCAAGCACATTTATGTGGGTAACTGGTTTTACGGTGCATTCATTGTCGTCACGGCCATGCTGCATATCGTCAACCACGCCTCCTTGCCTGTGAGTCTTTTCAAGTCCTACTCGGCATACGCCGGTGCGACTGACGCCATGATTCAGTGGTGGTATGGCCACAACGCCGTAGGTTTCTTCCTGACCACCGGCTTCCTGGGGATGATGTACTACTTCGTACCCAAGCAAGCTGAACGTCCGATCTACTCGTATCGTTTGTCGATCGTGCACTTCTGGGCACTGATTACCCTGTACATCTGGGCCGGTCCGCACCACTTGCACTACACCGCACTGCCAGACTGGGCGCAGTCGCTGGGCATGGCGATGTCGATCATCCTGCTGGCACCCAGCTGGGGCGGCATGATCAACGGCATGATGACCCTGTCGGGCGCCTGGCATAAGCTGCGCACCGACCCGATCCTGCGCTTCCTCGTGGTATCACTGGCGTTCTACGGCATGTCGACCTTCGAAGGCCCGATGATGGCCATCAAGACCGTCAACTCGCTGTCGCACTACACCGACTGGACCATCGGCCACGTTCACGCTGGCGCGCTGGGCTGGGTAGCGATGATTTCGATTGGCGCCCTGTACCACATGATTCCTCGCCTCTACGGGCAGAAAGCGATGTTCAGCACCAGCCTGATCAACACGCACTTCTGGCTCGCGACCATCGGCACCGTGCTGTACATCGCCTCGATGTGGGTCAATGGCATCACCCAGGGCCTGATGTGGCGCGCCATCAACGACGACGGCACGCTGACCTACTCGTTCGTCGAAGCGCTGCAAGCCAGCCACCCTGGCTTTATCGTTCGCGCCATCGGCGGTGCTTTCTTCGCCAGCGGCATGCTGTTCATGGCCTATAACGTGTTCCGTACCGTACGCGCCTCGAACCCGGTAGAAGCTGAAGCAGCGACCAAGATCGCTGTAGTTGGAGCCCACTGATGAAGCACGAAACAGTCGAGAAGAATATTGGCCTGATGGCCTTCTTCATGGTCATCGCCGTCAGTATTGGCGGCCTGACCCAAATCGTTCCGCTGTTCTTCCAGGACGTGACCAACACGCCCGTCGAAGGCATGAAGCCGCGCCCTGCCCTCGAGCTTGAAGGCCGTGACATCTACATCGCCAACGGCTGCGTTCAGTGCCACTCGCAGATGATTCGCCCGTTCCGTGCCGAAACCGAACGCTATGGCCACTACTCGGTAGCCGGTGAAAGCGTGTGGGATCACCCGTTCCTGTGGGGCTCCAAACGTACCGGCCCGGACCTGGCCCGTGTCGGCGGTCGTTACTCTGATGACTGGCAGCGTGCTCACCTGTACAACCCGCGCAACGTAGTGCCCGAGTCAGTCATGCCAGCCTACCCGTTCCTCGTTGAACGCAAGCTGGACGGCAAGGACACCGCGAAAAAAATGGAAGTCTTGCGCACGCTCGGCGTCCCTTACACCGACGAAGACATCGCCGGCGCCAAGGATGCAGTGAAAGGCAAAACCGAAATGGACGCACTGGTGGCTTACCTCCAGGGCTTGGGCACCATCATCAAAAGCAAACGGTGATCTAGATGGATATCGGGATGATTCGTGGCCTGGGCACTGTCGTCGTGATGGTGGCTTTTATCGGTTTGGCGCTGTGGGTGTTCAGCCCGCGACGCAAGTCAGAATTTGAAGACGCAACCTTATTGCCGTTCAAGGATGATCCCGAAGCCATCAAGCACGTCGAGCAAGAGCAAGCTTCTAGGAGTAACAAAGAATGACTACGTTCTGGAGTCTGTACGTCACAGTCCTCACTCTGGGTACCATCTTCGCCTTGACCTGGTTGTTGCTGGCCACCCGAAAGGGCCAACGCAGCGAGCAGACTGACGAGACAGTTGGGCACTCTTACGACGGGATTGAGGAGTACGACAACCCGATGCCGAAATGGTGGTTCATGTTGTTTGTGGGCACCGTGATTTTTGCCTTGGGCTACCTGGTACTTTACCCGGGGCTGGGTAACTGGAAAGGCCTGCTGCCGGGCTACCAGCACTTGGACACGCAAAAGGAAACACCGTTTGCCAATGGCCAGACGGGCTGGACCGGTGTTCACGAGTGGGAAAAGGAAATGGCCAAGGCGGACGCCAAGTTTGGTCCGATCTTCGCCAAATTCGCTGCCATGCCCATTGAAGAAGTGGCTAAAGATCCGCAAGCGCTGAAGATGGGTGGCCGCCTGTTCGCCTCCAACTGCTCGGTGTGCCACGGTTCTGACGCTAAAGGCGCTTACGGCTTCCCCAACCTGACCGACGCCGACTGGCGCTGGGGCGGTAGCCCGGAAGAAATCAAGACCACGATAATGGGCGGCCGTCATGCGGTCATGCCAGGCTGGTCTGAAGTCATTGGTGAACAAGGTGTCAGCGACGTAGCCGCTTACGTACTGACCCAACTGGATGGCCGTAAATTGCCAGAAGGCGCCAAAGCCGACCCGGCCAAAGGCAAGGAACTGTTTGCCACCAACTGCGCCGTGTGTCACGGCCCGGATGGCAAGGGCAATCCACTGATGGGCGCACCCAACCTGACTCATCCGGGCGCGTTCATTTATGGTTCCAGCTTTGCGCAATTGCAGCAGACCATCCGTTACGGCCGTCAGGGCCAGATGCCTGCTCAAGCCGACCTGCAAGGGAACGATAAGGTTCACCTGCTGGCCGCTTACGTTTACAGCTTGTCCCATGGTGAAGACGCCAAGGCAGCTGAATAACACGGCTGTTTAAAGCCGGCAAAAAACAGCCCCGTCAGCAATCGCTGGCGGGGCTTTTTTGTTTCAGTCGCGTTTTTAAGCAAGCCGAGCCCGCTGTCGTGGCGTGGGCGTGCAGCATTGCGGCTAACAAACTGTACATTTCAGCCATTACCCTGCTTGAGCTAGAAACCGCAATCCTGCGCCTTGAACGACGTGATCCTGCTCAGGCAGCCCCCTTGCGAAGCTGGCTTGAACACCATGTAGTCCCAGCCTTCGCCGGGCGCGTGCTGTCGATTGACGCGAGTGCTGCCAGACGCTGCGCCCGCTTGCATGTGCCCGACCGCTGCAATGAATGCGATGCCTTGATCGCAGCCACTGCACTGGTACACGGCATGACCGTGGTGACCCGCAACACTAAAGACTTTACCTTCAGTGGTGCCCCGGTTTTGAACTCTTGGGAGGCTTGATTCAGAGCACTGGCGCACCTCAGCCCTGGACTGAAGTCAATTGATCTGTGTCACGACTTGTTACAACTGCTATACCAACTTGCTGCTTTCCGGAACGCGACCAAAGGTCGCACCCTTGAGCTAGAGTCACAGGCGTATCATTACGCCACTGCAACACCTTCTGACTGCGGCCGGCACGTACTGGTCGTGGCATTTTTCCACTGCCGTGGGACGCACTAATGAGCAATCAGATTCCTGTACACGACGTAACGCCACCTGCCAAGAAGGCACCTGAAAGCGTCAACCTCTACGCAGCCCGGGAAAAAATCTACACCCGCGCATTCACCGGCCTGTTTCGCAACCTGCGAATGGTGGGCGGCGCCGGGCTTTTTCTGTTGTATTTCGGCACCGTCTGGCTCAACTGGGGGGGCCATCAGGCCGTCTGGTGGAACCTGCCAGAGCGTAAATTCTTTATTTTTGGTGCGACCTTCTGGCCACAGGATTTCATCCTGCTGTCGGGCTTGCTGATCGTCGCCGCCTTTGGCCTGTTCTTCATTACCGTGTACGCAGGACGCGTGTGGTGCGGCTACACCTGCCCGCAAAGCGTCTGGACCTGGGTGTACATGTGGTGCGAAAAAGTCACCGAGGGCGACCGCAACCAGCGCATCAAGCTCGACAAGGCGCCGATGAGCGCCAACAAATTTTTGCGTAAGTTCAGCAAGCACAGCCTGTGGTTGCTCATCGGTTTTGTGACCGGCATGACCTTTGTCGGCTACTTCTCACCCATCCGCGAACTGGTGATCGACTTCTTCACTGGCCAAGCCGATGGCTGGGCCTATTTCTGGGTCGGCTTTTTCACCCTCGCCACCTACGGCAACGCGGGTTGGCTGCGCGAGCAAGTGTGTATTTACATGTGCCCGTATGCGCGCTTCCAGAGCGTGATGTTCGACAAAGACACACTCATCGTTTCATACGACCCGCGTCGCGGCGAAGTGCGTGGCCCGCGCAAAAAAGATGCGGACTACAAAGCCATGGGGCTGGGCGACTGCATCGATTGCACCATGTGCGTGCAGGTCTGCCCGACCGGCATCGATATCCGTGACGGCTTGCAGATCGAATGCATCGGCTGCGCCGCCTGTATCGATGCCTGCGACAGCATCATGGACAAGATGAACTACCCGCGTGGCCTCATCAGCTACACCACTGAGCACAACCTCTCCGGCCAGAAGACCCATAAGTTGCGGCCACGACTGATTGGCTATGCACTGGTGCTGCTGACCATGATGGGCCTGTTGGCAGCCGCGTTCTTCACTCGCAGCCTGGTGGGCTTCGATGTCAGCAAAGACCGCGTGCTGTACCGCGAGAACGCTGAAGGACGGATCGAAAACGTTTACAGCCTGAAAATCATGAACAAGGACCAACACGACCACACGTATGTGCTGGAGGCCGCCGGTCTGCCTGACCTCAAGCTGCAAGGCAAACGCGAGATCAAGGTCGCCGCGGGCGATATCGTCAGCTTGCCGGTTGAACTGTCGATTGCACCCGAAGCGCTACCGTCCAGCACCAACGAAGTGTTCTTCATCCTCAAAGATGCAGACAACAACGACATTAACGTTAAAGCCAAGAGCCGCTTCATCGGCCCACAAATCAGATAAGAGAGCCTTGCCATGCCAGCACCAAAACCCTACAGCCCTTGGTACAAACACCTGTGGCCGTGGATCATCATTGCCATTCTGGCGTGCTCGGTAACGCTGACCCTGTCGATGGTGACCATTGCGGTGAACAACCCCGACCACCTGGTCAACGACAACTATTACGAAGCGGGCAAAGGCATCAATCGCTCATTGGACCGTGAGCTGCTGGGCCAGAACCTGAACCTCAAAGCCAAGCTGCACCTGGACGGCATGACTGGCGAAGTGGTGCTCGTGCTTGAAGGCAACAGCCAGCCCAAAACCCTTGATTTGAGCCTGATCTCACCTACTCAGCCAGAAAAAGACCGCAAGATTGCAATGACCCAAAGCGAGTCGGAACCGGGCCGCTACATCGGCCAACTGGATGACAAGGTTGAAGGACGTCGCTTCGTTGAATTGCTGGGCGTTGAAGACGGCAAGACCTGGCGTCTGTTTGAAGAGGAAGAAGTCGGCCACGACAAAGACCTGCTATTGGGTGACGAGCCGCTTCAAGGCGCTGAAGACCACAAGAAGTAAACCCGTTGCCGGCACGCCCGCCCTTTCAGGGATACGCGAACCCTGCAAGGGCGGGCGTGCCCGCAATGACGTACTTTCAAGCGCATAACCTCGCGACAGACCGCCATGACCACTCCTGTTCCCTGCTATCACTGCGCCCTGCCCGTCCCGTCCGGCAGTCGATTCACTGCAATTGTGCTCGGTGAAACCCGCGAGTTCTGTTGTCCAGGCTGCCAGGCCGTGGCCCAAGCTATCGTCGCGGGCGGTCTTGAAAGCTATTACCAGCACCGCAGCGAAGCTTCAGCCAACCCCGACGCGCTGCCTGTGCAACTGCTCGAAGAGCTGGCGCTGTACGACCGCGCCGACGTGCAAAAACCGTTTGTAAGGCACGACGGCGAGCAGGCCGAAACCACACTGTTGATAGAAGGCATCAGCTGCGCGGCGTGTGGCTGGCTGATCGAAAAACACCTGCGCCTTTTGCCAGTCGTCAGCGAGGCGCGGCTCAATCTGTCCAATCACCGCCTGCACGTGCGTTGGGCAGACAGCCAATTGCCCCTCAGTGAGCTGCTCAACGAACTGCGGCACATCGGTTACGCCGCGCACCCGTATCAAGCTGACCGTGCTACCGAGCAACTGGCCAGTGAAAATCGCCTGGCCTTGCGCCAACTGGGTGTCGCCGGGCTGTTGTGGTTTCAAGCCATGATGGCAACGATGGCCACTTGGCCCGAATTCAATATCGATCTCAGCCCCGAGATGCACACCATCTTGCGCTGGGTCGCCCTGTTTCTGACCACGCCGATTGTGTTTTACAGTTGCGCGCCGTTCTTCAAAGGCGCCATGCGCGACCTGCGCACCCGGCATCTGACCATGGATGTCTCGGTGTCGCTGGCCATCGGCGGCGCTTACATCGCTGGCATCTGGACTGCGATTACCGGCATTGGCGAACTGTACTTCGATGCCGTGGGCATGTTTGCCCTGTTCCTGCTGGCCGGTCGCTACCTGGAACGCCGCGCCCGCGAGCGCACTGCCGCCGCCACCGCGCAATTGGTCAATCTGCTGCCCGCCTCTTGCCTGCGCTTAAGCGGCGACGGCCAAAGCGAACGCATCCTGCTGACCGAACTCAAGGTCGGCGATCACGTACTGGTTCACCCCGGCGCCATTCTGCCAGCCGATGGCAAGATTCTGGACGGCCAGTCAAGCATCGACGAGTCGCTGCTGACCGGCGAGTACTTGCCACAGCCACGTAGCATCGGCGATGCCGTGACGGCGGGCACGCTGAATGTCGACGGCGCTCTGACGATTGAAGTACTGGCCCTGGGCCAAGACACACGCCTCTCAGCCATCGTGCGCTTGCTGGACCGCGCGCAAAGCGAAAAGCCGCGCCTGGCCGAAGTCGCCGACAAGGCCGCGCAATGGTTCCTGCTGTTTTCGCTGATCGCGGCGGCGGCGATTGGTCTGCTGTGGTGGCAGCTGGACCCGTCTCGCGCCTTCTGGATTGTGCTGGCCATGCTGGTGGCAACCTGCCCCTGCGCACTGTCACTGGCCACCCCGACCGCACTCACGGCCGCCACAGGCACCCTGCACAAACTGGGCTTGCTGCTGACTCGCGGGCATGTGATTGAAGGGCTGAATCAAATCGATACGGTGATTTTCGACAAAACCGGCACCTTGACCGAAGGCCGTCTGGCCTTGCGCGCCATTCGCCCCTTGCGCGACCTGGACAGCGATCACTGCCTGGGCCTGGCCGCCGCACTGGAGAACCGCTCCGAACACCCGATTGCTCGTGCGTTTGGCCGGGCACCGTTGGCCGCCTCAGATGTGCTCAGTACCGCCGGCCTTGGCCTTGAAGGGCGGGTGGGCGAGCAACGCTTGCGCATCGGGCAAGCGGGCTTCGTGTGCGAGATCAGCCAAAGCCCAGTACCTGACATGCCGCAAGAACCCGGCCAATGGTTGCTGCTGGGCGATGCGCACGGCCCGCTGGCCTGGTTCGTGCTGGATGACCGCTTGCGCGCCGATGCACCGGCCTTGTTGGCGGCCTGCAAAGCACGCGGTTGGCGCACACTGCTGCTGTCGGGCGACACCTCGCCCATGGTCGCCAGCGTGGCCGCTGAACTGGGCATCGATGAAGCCAGGGGCGGCTTGCGCCCGGATGACAAATTGCACGTGCTGCAACAGCTGCATGCTCAGGGCCGCAAAGTATTGATGCTCGGCGACGGGGTGAACGACGTCCCCGTACTGGCGGCCGCAGACATCAGCGTGGCGATGGGGTCCGCCACCGACCTGGCCAAAACCAGCGCGGACGCGGTGTTGCTGTCAAACCGCCTGGAGGCTTTGGTGCAAGCATTCACCCTCGCGCGGCGCACACGTCGGGTTATTATCGAAAACCTGTTGTGGGCGGGCCTGTATAACGGGCTTATGCTGCCGTTTGCGGCACTGGGCTGGATCACCCCGGTATGGGCGGCCGTCGGCATGTCCATCAGTTCACTGACCGTGGTGCTCAATGCCTTGCGCCTGACCCGCATGCCGAAGCCGGTCAGCCCCCAGCCCACCCTCGACACTCATCCGCTGCCGGCCTGAACCGGTCGTCTGGAGCTCATATGCCAGCGCTTTACATCATGATTCCTGCGGCCTTGCTGATTGTCGCGATTGCCATCTACATTTTCTTCTGGGCCGTGGACAGCGGCCAGTACGATGACCTCGACAGCCCGGCGCACAGCATCCTGTTTGATGACCAGGACCCACAACACACTGCCGCCGTGGAAGAAGCCAAAGGTCAGCCCAGCGCGTCACTCAAAGAAGCCGACCACAAGACCCCTCCCCATGCTTGAGCTGGCACCGCTTCTGGCATCTGCGCTCATTCTGGGCCTGCTGGGTGGCGGCCATTGCCTGGGCATGTGCGGCGGACTGATGGGCGCACTGACGCTGGCCATTCCTAAAGAGCAACGCAGCCGACGCTTCAGGCTGCTATTGGCCTACAACGTGGGTCGAATCCTCAGCTATGCCGCGGCGGGTTTACTGCTCGGTTTAGCGGGATGGGCCGTTGCCAACAGCCCGGCGGCGCTGTTTATGCGCATCCTTGCCGGGGTATTGCTGATTTGCATGGGCTTGTACCTGGCAGGCTGGTGGAGCGGCCTGACGCGCATCGAAAGCCTGGGGCGCGGGCTGTGGCGACATATCCAGCCACTCGCGACACGCCTGCTGCCTGTGTCGAGTTTGCCGCGCGCCTTATTGCTGGGCGCGCTGTGGGGCTGGCTGCCGTGCGGCCTGGTTTACAGCACCCTGATCTGGTCGGCCAGCCAGGGCAGTGCGACCGACAGTGCGCTGCTGATGCTTGCGTTTGGCCTGGGCACCTGGCCGGTGTTGCTTGCCACCGGGCTGGCGGCTGAACGCGTCACGGCGCTGCTGCGCAAGCGCAGCGTGCGCATGGCTGGCGGGTTGCTGGTGATCCTGTTTGGTATTTGGACCCTGCCCGGCCCGCACCAGCATTGGCTGATGGGCCATTAAACCTGCGCGCGTGACGCAGGCCTGGTTCACCTCGACAAATGGTTTTACGACTGCTGTGCAGCCGGACGCAGCCTCGCGCTGCTCGTCAGCGGCTACAGGGTTTAGGAGTGCGTAACCGTGGTAAACCCAAAGACTGCGGTGTCTTGCAAGCACCGCATCGGATGGTTAAACGGGTGCTGCTCGTCAGCGGCTACAGGCACCCGCGAGAACCTGCCCGCCAAGCACAGCTCTTGATGCAAATCAAGATGCAACAGTGACCCACCCCCTAGACTCGCGTTCATTGCCAGCCATCCCGGGGGAATGCCCGCATGCTCGACGCCATTCGTTGGGACTCAGATTTAATTCGCCGTTACGACATGGCCGGACCGCGCTATACCTCGTATCCCACAGCGATGCAGTTCAACAGCCAGGTCAGCCCGTTTGATCTGCTGCACGCGTTGCGCGAAAGCCGCAAAGCGTTGCGCCCTGTGTCTTTGTACGTCCACGTGCCGTTCTGCGCGAACATTTGCTATTACTGCGCCTGCAACAAAGTCGTGACCAAGGACAGAGGCCGCGCACAACCTTATCTGCAACGTCTGGAGCAAGAAATACAACTCATTGCCTGCCACCTCGACCCCAAGCAAAAGGTCGAACAGTTGCACTTTGGCGGCGGCACACCGACGTTTCTCAGCCATGACGAACTGCGCCAATTGATGGCCAAGCTGCGTCAGCATTTCAATTTGCACGACGATGATTCGGGTGATTACGGCATCGAAATTGACCCGCGCGAAGCCGACTGGTCGACCATGGGCCTGTTGCGTGAGCTGGGCTTCAACCGCGTGAGCATCGGCCTGCAAGACCTCGACCCGCAGGTACAGCGAGCCGTTAACCGCTTACAAAGCCTGGAAGAAACCCGCGCCGTGATTGATGCCGCGCGCACGCTGCAGTTTCGCTCGATCAATATCGACCTGATCTACGGCCTGCCCAAGCAAACACCTGAAGCCTTTGCCCGCACCGTGGATGAAGTCATCACCCTGCAACCAGACCGTTTGTCGGTGTTCAACTACGCGCACTTACCCGAGCGTTTCATGCCCCAACGGCGGATCGATGTCAGCGACCTGCCCACCCCCGCTGCCAAGTTGCAGATGCTGGAAAACACCATTGAGCAATTGCTCAAAGCGGGTTATCGCTACATCGGCATGGATCACTTTGCGCTGCCCGATGACGAACTGGCCATCGCTCAGGAAGAAGCCACCTTGCAGCGCAACTTCCAGGGCTACACCACCCACGGGCATTGCGATCTGGTTGGGCTGGGCGTCTCGGCCATCAGCCAGATCGGCGACCTGTACTGCCAGAACCACAGCGACATCACGCACTATCAAAACAGTTTGGCCAGCGCTCAGCTCGCCACCAGTCGTGGCTTGATCTGTAACCAGGATGACCGACTCCGACGCGAAGTCATTCAGCAAATCATTTGCAACCTGCACTTGCCGTTTGCGCGCATTGAGCAGGCATTCAATATCGACTTCAGAGGGTATTTTGCGGCCCAGTGGCCGGCCTTGGAAAAAATGGCAGCCGACGGCCTGATTGCTCTGGACAGTGACCAATTGACGGTACTGCCCGCTGGGCGGTTGTTGGTGCGCTCGGTGTGCATGGTGTTTGACGCCTACCTTGAGCAACAAAACCGCCAGCGTTTTTCGCGCGTGATTTAACCGCTACTTCGCCGCCAATGAAGAGGCTTTGACCGCGTCGTCCGCGCTCGAGTCCTTCATGGCTTCGTTCAGGCTTGAAATGGCCGTCATCAATGCGGCATTGAGCACAGAAATGGCTGATTGCAGCGCACTGGCCTGGGCATTGGCTTGCTCAGGGCTAAGGCTCTTGTTGGTCATTACTTGCTGCAACTGCGCCTGCTTCTCGGCGATCTGCTTTTTGAGTTCGCGAATCATCTTCAGAATTTTCTGCACCTGATCAGACAAGCCACTTTCTGCAATGTCATTGTCCTGGCTTTTCTGAGCGCTCGCGGTCTTCAGGGCGGCCCCCGAGATCGTCACTTTGACCCCTTCAACAGGCGCACCGGTGTCCGCATCCAGCTTGGGCGCTTTGTCGGCAGCAGGCGCCACTTCGCTAATCTTGGTCCGCTCGTAGACTGGCAACATGCCACTCTGGCTAACGGTAATTCCACCCATCGACGACATCTTCCCTGCTCCCGTGGTTAAGCGATAACAATTGTGTCGGCCAAATCCTGCATATCTTGAGCTCAGCGCTCTGAAATGGCGCGCTGGCCTCGACTCCTTAGCTGGGGTACCCTTGCGTCTTATGTGTGTTTTCCCACAAGGATTTAAGAAATGTCCGAGCCAGTAAAACTGCGCGCTCATACCCAGGCCCACTGCAAGGATTGCAGCCTGGCCCCTCTTTGTTTGCCACTTTCGTTGAATCTGGAAGACATGGATGCGTTGGATGAGATCGTCAAGCGAGGCCGCCCGCTGAAAAAAGGCGAGTTCCTGTTTCGCCAGGGCGACACGTTTGGCTCGGTATACGCAGTACGTTCTGGCGCACTTAAAACCTTCAGCTTGAGCGACAGTGGCGAAGAGCAGATCACCGGTTTCCATTTGCCGAGTGAGCTGGTCGGCTTGTCGGGCATGGACACCGAAACGTATCCGGTCTCGGCGCAGGCACTGGAAACCACCTCGGTGTGCGAGATCCCTTTCGAGCGCCTGGACGAACTGGCGCTGCAACTGCCTCAGCTACGTCGCCAATTGATGCGTGTGATGAGCCGTGAAATCCGTGACGATCAGCAAATGATGCTGTTGCTGTCGAAAAAAACCGCTGATGAGCGCATTGCCACCTTTTTGGTGAATTTGTCGGCGCGCTTCCGTGCACGCGGCTTCTCAGCCAATCAGTTCCGCTTGAGCATGTCGCGTAACGAAATCGGCAATTACCTCGGTTTGGCGGTAGAAACCGTCTCGCGCGTCTTTACCCGCTTCCAGCAAAATGAACTGCTGGCCGCCGAAGGCAAAGAAATCCACATCCTCGATCCGATTCAACTGTGCGCCCTCGCTGGCGGCGCCATGGAAGTCTAAAACAGGTCAATAGCGACTATACTGGCGCGCTTAACGCATGCCAGGACATCTGCCTAATGGTCTTCAACGACTTTTGCCTCAAATCCCTGATTCGCCCGGTCATTGACTTCCCCAAGCCGGGCGTGATCTTTCGTGACATTACCCCGCTTTACCAATCGCCGCGCGCCATGCGCGTGATCGCCGACACCTTTATCGAACGCTATGTCGAAGCTGATTTCAGCCACATCGGAGCGATGGATGCGCGTGGCTTTTTGATTGGCTCGGTGCTGGCCCATCAGTTGAACAAGCCTCTGATTCTGTTTCGTAAGCAAGGCAAGCTGCCAGCCAACGTACTAGCCGAAGGCTATCAAACGGAATATGGCGAAGCGTTTCTGGAAGTGCATGCCGACAGTTTGTGCGAAGGGGATTCGCTGCTGATCGTGGATGACCTGATTGCCACGGGCGGAACGTTGATCGCGGCGGCCACTCTGGCGCGACGCATGGGCGCGACGGTGTTCGAAGCGGCGGCCATTATCGACCTCCCGGAACTGGGCGGCTCTGAGCGCCTGAACGACATCGGCGTACCAACCTTCAGCCTGACCGCATTTTCATTGACGCAATAACGCCCTGAAACAAGCGCGTGATGACTTGCACCGTTGTCGGTATCGCACGCATAAACCTGTAGGCGCTGACGAGTAACACGAGGCTGCGATCGGCGATAAAGTCGTCGTAAAACCACTCAACGTGGTGCAGCAGACCAACGTTTACGATCGCCTCGCGCTGCGCCTCAGACGTTACAGGGCGATGGGTTTACGCCCGGCGAATGAGTGCGCCAGCGTCCCGCCATCCACCAGTTCCAGCTCGCCACCCAGCGGCACACCGTGTGCGATGCGCGATGCGATCAGGCCTTTGCTGCTCAACAGCTGGGCAATGTAGTGCGCGGTGGCTTCACCTTCGACGGTCGGGTTGGTGGCCAGAATCACTTCGGTAAAACTGCCCTGCCCGTCAATGCGTGCCATCAGTTGCGGGATGCCAATCGCCTCAGGCCCCAGGCCGTCAAGCGGCGACAAGTGCCCCTTGAGTACGAAATAACGCCCTCGATAACCGGTTTGTTCAACGGCATACACGTCCATCGGCCCTTCCACCACACACAGCAGCGTGTCGTCACGACGCACGTCGGCGCATTGCGGACATAAGTCATCTTCGGTCAGCGTGCGGCACAATCGGCAGTGCCCAACACCCTCCATCGCCTGGCTCAGTGCCAGCGCCAAACGCGAGCCGCCACTGCGATCACGCTCCAGCAACTGCAAGGCCATGCGCTGCGCGGTCTTTTGACCAACCCCCGGCAAAGTGCGCAAGGCATCGATCAGTTGGCGAATCAGGGGGCTAAAGCTCATAAGGAAAAGTCCGACAAAACAACGAGAGGCGGTTTATACCCGCCGCATGGAACAGCGTCAAATCTTGTAGACACGCTGACGTGGGCAGCCAGGCTGTGCCCTCTGACGAGCAGTACGAGGCTGCGATTGAAGCGGTTCAGTAAGTGTGCGGGCTCAGGTTTATGATCGCTTCGCAATCAGACGCCGCCTGCGGCTGCGGGTACGCGGGCAAAAAAAAGCCAGGCGCGATCGGCCTGGCTTTTTTAAAGGGCTTTAGAACGGCAGTTTCATGCCCGGTGGCAATTGCATGCCAGAGGTCACGCCGCTCATTTTGTCCTGGCTGTTGGCTTCGATCTTGCGAACAGCGTCGTTTACCGCTGCCGCGAACAAGTCTTCCAGCACTTCGCGATCATCGTCGCTCACGCCTTCGAGCAGGCTTGGGTCAATGCTCACGCGCTTGATGTCGTGACGACCGGTCATCACCACGCTCACCATGTCGCCACCGGCCTTGCCGGTGACTTCTGCGTTGGCCAACTCTTCCTGCATCTTGGCCATTTTTTCTTGCATCTGCTGCGCCTGCTTCATCAGGCCGGCCATGCCACCTTTCATCATGGGAATCACCTCAATCTGTATTTGCACAATGTACTCATGGCCCTATCGGCCACGAGCTGTAAGGGTTGACCCTGCGTCAAGAGGCCTGAGCCTCGATGACGTCGACAGGTTGGATCGTATCGTCACGCACCGAGGCGTCGAACTGTTTAATCATTTGCTGGACCAGCGGGTCCGCATAAATCGATTCTTCGGCCAGGCGCTGACGTTCGGCACGCAAACGTGAAGCGGCTTGCGCCGGGGTTTCTTGCTCAGGCTTGATCAGCTCGATGGTGACCTTGAGGGTGCGCTGCAAGTGCTGGTTCAGCGCGTCATTGAGCCGACGCTGCTGAGTCGCGTTAAACAGTGCGCTGTGTGCCGGGTCAAGGTGCAGCAGCCAGTCATCGCCCTCGACCGCGATCAGCGTGCAGTTGGCACCGATACTCGCCGTCATCCCCGATACCGGTAATTGGGGGAACAGGTTCAGCCATTCAAGGGCCAGGCCCGTCGCTGGCATGGAAGCAGGCAGCGGCTCAGGCTCTGGCGCAGGTTGCGCCGCATGCTCACTGGCCAACTCGTCGAGGTAGCTGTAAGCCGCCGAGTCCATGTCCGGTTCAATGTAATCTTCGTCCAGTGGCGGCTCGTCATCGCGGTCCATGCCCGACAACGCGGCGTCGACCTGCTCAGGTGTTGGCTGCGGCATCGGCGCCGCGCTCCACTCGGGAGCGTCCGGCACCACGCTGTCCGGAGTCGGCAACGGCATCGGCGGCAACTCTGGCTGCTCGCTGACGGTGTCCAGCACCGGCTCAGGGGGCGCCTCGTGCTCAATCACTGGCGCAGCTGGCTCGTTCCAGGGCAAGTCGATTTCGGCAACCACAGGCGCCGCTGCCTCCACCACAGGGGCTGGCGTCGGAGCAGGTTGCGCAGCTGCCTCGGGTACAGGCGCTGCGACAGGCGCAGGCGCAGGCGCAGCGACTGCCGCAGTCGCAGTCGCCGCCACAGGTGAGGTGGAATCAACTGTGGCCTGGCTGATCCCCACTGGCTTTAGCGGCTGACTGGGCGCATCCGCGGTGCCTGCGGGGCGGAAAGCCAGCATGCGCAGCAGCACCATCTCAAAGCCACCTCGCGGGTCGGGCGCGAGCGGCAAGTCACGGCGGCCAATCAAGCCCATCTGATAATAAAATTGCACGTCTTCGGCGGGCAGAGCGCTGGCCAGCGCCAACACCCGGTCGCGGTCGCCGTGGCCGTTGTCCAGGCCTTCAGGCAATGCCTGGGCAATGGCCACGCGATGGAACACGTTGAGGATTTCTGACAGCACGCCGTTCCAGTCAGGCCCCTGCTCGGCCAGGTGACGCACGGCTTCAAGCAGCGCGCGCGCATCGCCTTCGATCAAGGCATGCAACAGGTCAAACACCTGGCCGTGATCCAGCGTGCCGAGCATGGCGCGCACATCGCCCGCCAGCACTTTGCCTTCGCCAAATGCGATGGCCTGATCGGTCAGGCTCATGGCATCGCGCATCGAGCCGTCGGCTGCACGGCCCAACAACCACAACGCGTCATCTTCAAAAGGGATGTTTTCGACACTGAGCACGTGGCTCAAATGCTCAACCACACGCTCAGGGGTCATGTTCTTGAGCGAAAACTGCAAGCAACGGGACAAAATGGTCGCTGGCAGCTTTTGCGGATCGGTGGTCGCCAGGATGAACTTGACGTAGGGCGGCGGCTCTTCAAGGGTTTTGAGCAACGCATTGAACGAGTGACTGGAGAGCATGTGCACTTCGTCGATCAGGTAGACCTTGAAGCGCCCACGGCTCGGTGCGTACTGCACGTTATCGAGCAGCTCACGGGTGTCTTCGACCTTGGTGCGGCTGGCGGCGTCGATCTCGATCAGGTCAACAAACCGGCCTTCGTCGATTTCGCGGCACACCGAACACTCGCCGCACGGGGTCGAGGTGATACCTGTTTCACAGTTCAGGCATTTGGCGATGATCCGCGCAATGGTGGTCTTGCCCACGCCACGGGTACCGGTAAACAGGTAGGCGTGATGCAAGCGCTGACTGTCCAGGGCATTGATCAGAGCCTTGAGCACATGGGTCTGGCCGACCATTTCGCGGAACGAGCGCGGACGCCATTTACGTGCAAGAACCTGATAACTCATTGATAACCGTCGCGTCTGAAAAGCAGAAGGCGCTAATGCTAGCGGAGCAAGGCCAAAATTGCATCCGGTGTGGCCGCCTATTCTGACTATGCTGCTCTCTAGCGGGCTATTTAGCTCTCTCAGGCCACCTGGCGGAGACTGTATGCGTTTGATCCTGTGTGCTTTGCTGCTCGCGGTGATGACCGGTCAAGCTCACTCGGCTGCCTTGCGCGTGGCGGTAGCCGATAGCTGGGCCATGCCGATGATCGAGGTCACAGACGGCCAACCCACCTCAGGCATCCTCTATGACCTGATACTCAGCCTGGCACACCACCTCGGGCAACCCGCGCAGTTCCAAGTCCTGGCCCGAGCACGGGTGCAGAGCGCAATGGAGCATGGCGAAGTGGATATTCGCTGCTTTGTCGCACCCGCCTGGGTAGGCCACAGTGCCCGCAACTACCTGTGGAGCGAACCGCTTCTGGAGCAGCGCGATGTATTGGTTAGCACGCGCAAACACCTCAACCCGGTCAACGTGCAAACGCTGCCCCAGCAATCAATCGGCACGGTGCTGAGCTACACCTACCCCTCATTGCAGCCTTTGTTTGACGCGGCAAAGCTGCACCGCGATGACGCACGCAGCCAGGAGCAAGTCTTGCAAATGCTGATTGCCAGGCGTTTTGACTACGCCGTGAGCAATCAATGGGCGCTGGATTGGGTCAATAAAAGCCGCCAACAGACGGATCAACTGCACAGCGTGGCGCTGATCCAGGAACAACGGCTGAGCTGCATGGTGCGTAACGATCCGCACCTGGCAACCGGGCGGATCCTCGACACCTTGGTGAACATGCGCGATTCGGGCGAGATTGAGCGCATCATCGCCCGCTATACCACGCCCTCCGCGCCTTGAGGACTTAAGCGCAGGCCTGGTGCAACCAGGCGGTGGGCGGCTTGAAACTGGCCACCCAACTGGCTACGTCGCGAATCGGCATCGGCCGTGCAATGAAATAGCCCTGAGCCACTTCGCACCCCAGATGCATCAACAAACTGCCCTGCGCTTCGCTTTCAAGCCCTTCGGCGATGACTTTTCGCCCAAAGGCCCGCGCCAGTCCCACCACGGCAACGGTCAGCGCCAAATCGTCCTTGTCATGCAAAATATCGCGCACAAAAGACTTGTCGATTTTGATGGTTTGGGTCGGCAAACGCTTGAGGTAACTCAGTGACGAATAGCCGGTGCCAAAATCATCCAGTGAAAAACGCACGCCCAATGCCTGACACGCTTCGAGGCACTGACTGACATGCTGCATGTTTTCGATGGCCGTCGATTCGATGATTTCCAGGTCAAGCTTTTCGGGCGCGACATCCGCATGCCTGGCCAGCAACACTTTAAGCCGCTCGACAAAATCCGCCCGCTGGAAATGCCGGGCCGCGATATTGACGCTGATCGGCCAATGCGCGCCCTGGCCCTGCCATGCGTGCATTTGCTCAATGGCCTGGGCAATCACCCACTCACCGATGTCGATGATCAAATCGGTCTGCTCGATCACCGGTAAAAAATCTGCGGGTTGCACCAGGCCTTTTTTCGGGTGCTGCCAGCGCAACAACCCTTCAAAACCCACCACTTCACCGGTGCGCATATTGACCTTGGGCTGATAGTGCAAACACAACTCCCCCGCCGCCAGTGCCTGACGCACGCGCTCGACTTGCTGATGCGTCGCCTTGATCTCGCGCCCTTTGAGTACATCAAACAAATGGAAGCGGTTACGGCCACTTTGTTTGGCCACGTACATGGCTTGATCCGCGTGGCGCAGCAAGGTGCCCGCATCTTCATTGTCAGGGGGATAGAGGGTGACGCCGATACTTGCGCACACACTGAGGGTTTTGTCGCACACCGTGTAAGGCTGCGAGATGGCGGCCAGCACGCGTTGCATGGCGCCGCGCAGCTCATCGGCATCGCGTACATGGCGCAAAATCAGCACGAATTCGTCGCCTGCCAGCCGCGCTACAACGTCCTCGCCCCGCATGATGCCTTTCAACCGCTTGGCCACTTCGATCAACAACAAATCGCCACTGGCATGGCCGTAGCCATCATTGACCGCCTTGAAGCCATCCAGGTCGAGCATGCACACCGCCAACGGGATGGCCTCGGCCCGAGAGAACTCCAGCGCGCGGTTCAACAGCTCCGACAAATACGCCCGGTTCGGCAACCCGGTGAGCACGTCGTGCCCCACCCGCCATTGCAGGGTGTGCAGTAATTGGCGCTTTTCGCTGACATCAAAGCGGATCGACAAATATTTGCGCACCTCGCCGGTGGACTCATCCACCAGCGGCACCATGGTGCTGTCCACCCAGTAAACGGTGCCATCCTTGCCCCGGTTACAAATTTCACCTTTCCACACCTGCCCCTGGGCAATAGTGCGCCACATGCCGATGAAGAACTCGGGCGGGTGAAAGCCCGAGTTCAGAATCCGGTGATTGGCACCCAGTAATTCTTCGCGCGGATAACCTGACACCTCACAAAACTGCTCGTTGACGTAGGTGATCCGGCCGTTCAGGTCGGTCTCGGAAAAAATCGCAGCAGCATCCACTGCCTTGCGGTACATATCGTCCATGATTCATTCACTGCCTTGCACATTACCGGTTGAAACGATCCACCAAGGCCCGCAGCCCCGAAGAAATTCGCTTGAGTTCACCGCCGCGAACCACTGCCGCATTGGCGTTTTGCGCGGTATTTTGCACGGTTTGCGCCACGTTGTTGATTTGGCGTGACACATCCTCGGCCACGTAGGACTGTTCTTGCGAAGCTGCCGCCATTTGTTGGCTCATGTCCGTGATGCGCTCTACCGCCTGACGGATGCCTTGCAACGCCTCTTGCGCTTGCAACACCTGACGCACGCCCTGTTCGGCCTCCTGAATACCCAGGCTGGCGATATTTACCGCCTCATCAGCACCCACTTGCAGGTTTTCGATGATGCCCTGGATCTGCTCGGTCGACTCTCGGGTCTTGCCCGCCAGCGCCCGCACTTCATCGGCGACCACCGCAAACCCGCGCCCTTGCTCACCGGCACGCGCGGCTTCGATGGCAGCGTTGAGTGCCAGCAGGTTGGTCTGGTCGGCAATCGCCCGAATCATGCCAGCGGCCGCCATGATTTCCTGGGTCTGCCCCGCCAGATTACCCACCGCAGCGTTGATCTGGTTCACCGTATTGGCCAGCAGCTGGATGGCATCACGCGTGGTACCGGCCACGTGACTGCCTTCTTCTGCCAACTGATTGGCGGTGTTCGCTTCAGCCGCCGTGTGCTGCACATGCACAGCCACCTCGGATATGGACGCGGCCATTTCAGTCATGGCGGCGGCCGTCATGTCTGTCTCAGCCCGCTGTTGCAACAAGGCACTTTCGGTATCACTCGACAACTGGCTGGAGTCAGCGGCCGCTTCTGCCATTTGATTGGCCAGATCCAGCAAGCGGGTCAACGCGGTTTTTAAACGCGCTTCTTCGCTGATCAAAATCATGTGCAGTTGCGCAACGCCACCCTGCGAGTCGCTGTAAACCATCGCACTGACCGGGTCTGAAAACGCATCGGGCGAAGCATTAACGATGTGATTGAATTGCTGGCCGACGCGTGAATGACCCCAGATACCCACCCCCACAAACAGGGCGGCAGTGAGGCTCTGCGCTGCCAAAGCCGGGAGGACGTATGCACTGGCAATCGAAACAATCGCGGCGGTCACCGGCAGTAGCAGGACGCTGGCACTTTGAGTCGCGCGATGGAACCCGGACACGGCCGGTTTACCCTCACGCAAGCGCGCATACAAGGCTTCGGCCCGCGCCACTTGCTCACGGGTAGGCTTGACCCGCACCGACTCATAGCCCACCACACGCCCGTCTTCAAGAATCGGCGTCACATAAGCGCTGACCCAATAGTAGTTGCCATTTTTACAGCGGTTCTTGACCACGCCCATCCAGCTTTTACCGGCCTTGAGGTAGCGCCACATCAATTCGAACACGGACGCGGGCATGTCCGGGTGTCGCACCAGATTGTGCGTGCTGCCAATCAACTCATCCTGTGCAAAGCCACTCATGGCTGCAAATTCGGCGTTGCAGTAGGTGATATGGCTATGAACATCAGTGGCGGATATCAGCCGTTGATGGTCCGGAAAAGTTTGTTCAACACCGCTCACGGGAAGGTTAATGCGCACGGTAAAACTCCACCTGTGGACAGCACGCTCGCACGCGCCGATATAAAAAAAAGAACAACCCCAAGGCTCGCCACAAACACACTTAATAGGATCCAAAAAGTATTAAGCAGACGCACAACAGCACCCAACATCCTTGAACAGGCACGGGCTTGAAGAAGATCAAAAAGTAGCGCAATTCTACAAACTAATTTCAATTTTGCAAGTCATCAAACGACGCGACAAAACAACACACACCCCGCAAGACAACACCCTTAGTTAATCACACGGCTATTTTAAGCACAAAAAACGAAACACACTAAATGGACGCCTAATAGTAATAGACGAATACGCCTCATCCCTGCCCACCAAGGCTTACAGCGGTTTTAACCAAGGGGCTTGAGAGGCCCACGCATGCATATCGCACCGCCCCCTAACTTTAGGAATCGTCCTAAAGACAACTTCCTAAAAAAATCGGCACCCTAGTTCCATTTAATAAAAAAATACGACCTTATTAGAAATTAATAACCAATCAAACAGGTCAGGTAATACATTAAAATAACGCAGCAAAGTACCCCACACAACAACCTGCACGTCGAGGACTTACCCCACCTATACCCTGAGCGAATAAACAGCCTGCTGGTTAGAAATGTAGACGATATAAATGCATTCGAAAGACATATTCGATATATGAAATCAGGCCAGACACACCCATTTAGCTTCAAAGAGCAGACAGCACCCTTGTCACTCCAAAGACTAAAACGCCCTGAAAAACGATCACCCACAGCAAAAAATCACGAAAAGTCCGATAGCTCGGTCGTGTTCTTACGAAGGAAAAAAGGAGATTTTGAAATGGAGGCAACCCCACCAGCCACACCCCGGCACACAATGTTCCCGCTGTGGCTGCTTCCTTCCGGATCTGACCAGGTTCACGGGTAATCGTTGCGGAGGGACCGATAGGGTCACCATAACAACGTTCGCCTAGCAGCGAACGGCGCCATTGTACCTGTCTGATGAAAACTTACAACCGCCTATTCAAGAATAAAAAAATGAACAGGCTCAAGCACTTGGATTTTTCATCCTCACCCCGTAGCCGCTCGCGCAGATCGCGTCCGATTCCTGCGCTGTCGCACGCTACCTTCGTCAGCGCTGCGTCAGAGCGCGATGCCCTGCGCGCTCAAAAACGCGACAAACGCCTCCTCATCCAGCACCTTGAGGCCCAACTCATTGGCTTTGGTCAGCTTGGAGCCGGCACCCGGCCCCGCCACCACGCAGTGCGTCTTGCCCGACACCGAACCCGAGACTTTAGCGCCCAGGCTTTCGAGCTTGTCCTTGGCGACGTCGCGGCTCATCAACTCCAGCGAACCCGTCAATACCCACGTCTGACCCGCTAACGGCAACCCGGCGACGGTTTTTTTCTCACTGTGCCAATGCATGCCGAAATCACGCAGTTGCGCCTCGATCGCCAGTGCCACTTGGGCATTTTCAGGGTTGTCAAAAAACTCACGCACCGCCTTGGCCTGTTTTTCCGGCAAGGCTTGGCGCATGTCCAGCCAGTCAGCATCAATCACGCCCTGGAGCGAGCCGAACTTGTCGGCGAGTTTTTGCGCACCACCTGGCCCAACAAACGGAATGTGCAGTTTGTCGATCAAACCACCCAACGTGGTGCTGGCTGCAAATTCGGCGCCCAGATCGCCTTGATCCTGCAACTCAAGCCCGCGCTCCAGCAGTTGGCTGATGACCTGCCGGTTATGCTCATCACTGAAGAAGCTGTGGATCTCGTGCGCCACCTCAAGACCGACATCCGGCAAATACGTGAGCACTTGCGGCAACGCACGCTGTACGCGCTCAAGCGAGGCCAGAGAGCGCGCCAACACCTTGGCCGTCTCTTCTCCTACATCTGGAATACCCAATGCATAGATAAAGCGAGCCAGCGTCGGACGCTTGCTGTCGGCAATCGCAGCCAACAGATTCTTGCTCGATAACTCGGCAAAACCTTCAAGATCGACGATCTGTTCGAAACTCAGGATGTACAAGTCCGCTGGCGAGCGCACCAACCCCTCATCCACCAACTGCTCAACGCTTTTCTCACCCAGACCTTCGATGTCCATCGCTCTGCGCGAGACAAAGTGAATAATCGCCTGTTTGAGTTGCGCACCACAGGCCAGACGCCCCACACACCGGTACACCGCGCCTTCGCTGACGGTTTCACGGCCCTTGCTGCGCTTGATCAGTTGTGTGCGCTCAACATGGGAACCGCAGACCGGGCAACTTTGGGGGATGTGCACAGGGCGAGCGTCGTCTGGACGGCGTTCGAGCACCACTTGCACCACTTGCGGAATCACATCCCCCGCACGACGAATGATCACGGTATCGCCAATCATCAGCCCCAAACGCGCCACTTCATCCATGTTGTGCAATGTCGCATTGGATACCGTCACGCCAGCCACCTTGACGGGCTTGAGGCGAGCGACGGGGGTCACTGCACCGGTACGGCCCACCTGAAACTCCACATCCAGCAATTGGGTCAGCTCTTCCATTGCCGGGAATTTGTGCGCAATCGCCCACCGCGGCTCACGCGCCCGAAAACCCAATTCGCGCTGCGAGGCCAAACTGTTGACCTTGAACACCACCCCGTCGATCTCGTAAGGCAGCGCCGCACGACGTTCGCCAATGTCGCGGTAGTAATCCAGACACTCGCCAATGCCCTTGGCCAGTTTCAGCTCATGACTAATGGGCATGCCCCATTGCTGTAGTTGCTTAAGGTTACCGATGTGGGTATCCGCAAACTCTTGCGAGACTTGCCCCAATCCATAACAGCAGAATTCAAGTGGGCGGCTGGCGGTGATCCTGGAGTCCAGTTGACGCAAGCTGCCGGCCGCCGCATTACGCGGGTTGGCGAACGTCTTGCCACCCGCTTGCAGTTGGGCTTCATTCAAACGGTCGAACCCGGCCTTGGACATGAACACTTCGCCACGCACTTCCAGCACTGCGGGCCAGCCGCTGCCGTGCAGCTTGAGCGGGATATTGCGCACGGTGCGCACATTGACGCTGATGTCTTCACCTGTGGTGCCATCCCCCCGCGTGGCACCGCGTACCAGATGCCCATCCTGGTAAAGCAGGCTCACCGCCAGGCCGTCCAGCTTGGGTTCACAGCTGTATTCAACCTCGGCGCCGCCACCCAGCAAATCAGCGGCAGGCAAATCCAGCCCTTCTTGCACGCGCCGGTCAAACTCGCGCATGTCCGATTCATCGAAGGCGTTACCCAAACTCAACATCGGCACTTCATGTCGCACTTGCGTAAAGGCCGACAACGCCGCACTGCCGACCCGCTGGGTCGGTGAATCAGGGGTGATCCACTGCGGATGCTCAGCTTCCAGCGCCTTGAGCTCGCGAAACAGGCGATCGTATTCAGCGTCCGGGATGCTTGGCTCGTCGAGGACGTGATAGCGATAGTTGTGCTGGTCCAGTTCAGCGCGCAGCGCCAGGATTCGAGTATGGGCGGCAGTCATGGGGTGTTCTCTCACAATGCAAAAGAGCAGCCGTGGCTGCTCTTGAGTTGATTCATTCGCGTTTGAGCGGGAGCAAAGAGGCTGACTCCCACAAGGTTTAGCGCTTTTGGGTCAGTGCGCGACGCTCGAACTCAACGATGCGCTGACGGTAGTGTTCGATGGTCTGCGCGGTCAACACGCTGCGCTGATCATCTTTAAGCTCGCCATTAAGCTCCTGCGACAGTTTGCGTGCAGCAGCGACCATCACATCAAACGCCTGCTTGGGATGACGCGGGCCTGGCAAGCCGAGGAAGAAACTGACGGCCGGGGTACTGAACAGATCAATGTCGTCCAGATCAAACACGCCCGGCTTGACGGCGTTAGCCATCGAGAACAGCACTTCGCCGTTACCGGCCATGCTTTCGTGGCGGTGGAAAATATCCATCTCGCCAAAACGCAGACCGCTTTCAAGAATGTTCTGCAACAGCGCAGGGCCTTTGAAGCCCGCCGGATCACGACTGATGACGCTGATGACCAGCACTTCTTCGGCAGCGGGTTGCGGCTCTTTGTCTTCAACCACCGCCGACATGGACGGGCTGGAGGTTGCACGACCACGGGCAGGCTTGGCTTCGGGCGCGAAGTCATCACGGGCACTCAGGCTCGGGCCGTCATCCTCAAGATCGAGGTTCAGGTTCAAGTCACCCTGGCTTGGCTCGCCACCCCGCTTGCCGCGCTTGGCACCCTTCTCACGCGCCGGCATGCTCACGGACGGCAAGTCATGTTCATCGAGTTGCGGCTCTTTATGGTTCGGGGTGTCCAGAACACGTGAAGGGCCCAGCAACTCGGCGCTGGTCTCCTCCTCGTCCGGCACATTGGAAAAGCTGCGGTCAAGGCGAAACTTAAGTTTGCCCTTGCCGCCGCGCATCCGGCGCCAGCCATCAAAAAGAATACCGGCGATGACCACTATGCCGATGACGATCAGCCACTCGCGCAGACCGATTTCCATGTAATCCCTTGCCCCTAAAAAATGATTCTATGAAGAAGAGCCTAAAGCCCTTTAAAACGTGGCGCCAACTCTATGTTCTGAATGGCGTTTTACCCACGTACAAAAAAATTAGACGCTAAATTAGCACGACCAAAGATAACTTTACACCGTCTGTCGCATTGAGCTATGCCAACAAAGCTACATGCGCACGATACAAATCACTCAAGCGCAAAGGAAAATTCCTACCAGCAGAAATTTTTGACCCTACTTGCTTATAGCTCAAGCTTCGACCATTGCCATTGCCTCCTCGACATCAACCGCGACCAGACGTGAACAGCCAGGCTCATGCATCGTCACCCCCATCAACTGATCGGCCATTTCCATGGCGATTTTGTTGTGGGTGATGTAGATGAATTGCACCGTCTGGGACATCTCTTTCACCAGACGGGCATAGCGCCCGACGTTCGCGTCATCCAGCGGCGCATCCACTTCATCGAGCATGCAAAACGGGGCCGGATTCAATTTAAAGATGGCAAAAACCAGCGCCAGCGCGGTCAATGCCTTCTCGCCACCCGACAGCAAATGGATGGTGCTGTTCTTTTTGCCTGGCGGGCGCGCCATGATCGTTACCCCTGTATCGAGTAAATCTTCGCCCGTCAGTTCCAAATAAGCGCTGCCTCCGCCGAAAACTTTTGGGAAAAGGGCCTGCAAACCGCCATTTATCTGATCAAAGGTGTCTTTGAAGCGGCTGCGGGTTTCTTTGTCGATCTTGCGAATGACGTTTTCCAGGGTTTCAAGCGCTTCGACCAAGTCCGCATCCTGTGCATCCAGATAACGTTTTCGCTCGGACTGCTGCTGGTACTCGTCGATGGCTGCAAGGTTGATCGCGCCCAAGCGCTGGATTCGCGCTGCAATGCGTTCCAATTCTTCTTGCGCCTGCTGCTCATTGAGCTCGTTGCTTAACGTGGCCAGCACGCCGTGCAAGTCATAGCCGTCAGCCAGCAACTGATCTTGCAACGCGGTACGCCGCACCGTCAGCGCCTGCCACTCCATGCGTTGTTGCTCAAGCTGACCACGGATCAGTTGCGACTGTTGCTCGGCCTGATTGCGGCGCTTCTCGGCATCGCGCAACTCACGATCGGCATCTTCAAGCGCGGTTTGGGCGACTTTAAGCTCTTCATCCACACTCAAACGCTTGTCGAGCAGCTCTTCGAGCTTGAGACGCAGTTCTTCAAGCGGCGCTTCGCCCTCTTCCAGATTGAGGTTCAGTTGTTCACGTTTTTCGTTCAGGCGTTCGGACTGCAACTCCAGGCGCTCAAGGGCCTGGCGCGTCGAATCGTACTGAGCCTTGAGCGAACCCAGGCGCACCGCCAATTGGTGCGCGTGATCCTTGTGCTGGCGTGCATCCTGACGCACACGATCAAGACGCTCGCGCAGACTGTCACGCTGCGCCAGCAACAGCTCGCGCTGCTCGGTGTCTGTCGCCATAGCATCCAGCGCATCCTGCAAGTGCAGACGCGCCTCACCGACCTGTTCATGTTCAACGGTGCGCTGCTCACCCAGTTCAGTCAGCTCTTCATCCAGACGCCGACGGCGCAGGGTCAGTTGCTCGACCTTGGCTTTGCTGGCTGAGAGTTTGGCTTTGATCTCACCCTGCTGCCGCGCCTCGTCCTGCAAGCGACGGCGCACCTGCTCACGCGCCTCTTCCTGCGTCAGCTGTTGCTCACGCAACTGCTGCAAGTGCGCTTCGAGTGTTGCCAACGTGGCTTCGCGCTCATCGCGCTCAAGCTCAAGGCGCTGGATTTCCTGGCCACGGGCCAGCACGCCGCTCTCAGCTTCGCTGGCACGGCGAACACGCAGAAAATTGCGCCCCACCCAATAGCCGTCTCGGCTGATCAGGCTTTGCCCGTCTGCCAGTTGCGCACGCAGTGCCAGCGCCTGCTCAAGGGTCTCAACCGGCTTGACCTGCCCCAGCCAAGGCGCGAGGTCGAACGTCGACTCAACCTTGTCGAGCAAACTGCCCGCCATGCCCTGTGAGGGTGTGCCTGCACTGAACAAACGCAAGTCGCCTTGTGCGAACCCTGCCAGATCGAACCGCGCAAAGTCATCGACCAACACCGCTTGCAGATCAGCACCCAACACGGTTTCGACAGCCAGCTCCCAGCCCGCATCAACGCTCAGGCCTTCTGCCAGACGCGGCTGCTGACTGAGCTGGTGCTCGCGCAGCCATTGTGCGGTGCCCGTGCCCGGGTCCAGCGCGGCTTGCTGCAAGGCCTCAAGCGATGCCAAACGGCCATTGAGCCGCTGCAATTCACCCTGAGCCTGTTGCTGATTGTGTGTGGCTTGTTGCAGGTCGTGACGCACCTGTTCCAAACGTTCAACCACCTGATCCTCAGTGGCCTGCAACGTTTCGTGAGTCAATTCGCTGGTGGCCAGACACTCGCTCAGCTCCAGAATGGCAGCGTCTTCCGGGTCAGCCGCGAGCAAGGCGCGCTCTTCCCCCAAACGACGCTGACGTTCAGCCACCCGCTCCATGCTGGTTTCCAGTTGCGCAATGCGCGCTTGCAGCACTTGGGACTGGCGCTGCGGCTCGGCACTGCGCAGGTTGAAAGCATCCCACTGCTCTTGCCAGGCTTGCATGGTGACTTCGGACTCTTCGAGCGCGGCACCGGCCTCTTCGGCGGCAGCGCTGGTCAGTTCCTGCTCGGGCTCAAGCATCGCCAGCTCTTCACCCAGCGTGGCCAGCAGCGTGCGGTCGTGACCCAAATGCGATTCGGTTTCGAGCCGCGAACGCTCAGCCTCACGCAAGTCGTCCTGCAACTGGCGCAAACGCTGCTGGCCGTGTTGAATGCTTTGCTCAACGCGGGCAATGTCACCGCCCACGGAATAGAAGCGCCCCTGCACCAAGTTGAAGCGCTCTGACAGATCATGGTGCCCGTCACGCAGGCGCTCGATACTCGCGTCCGCGTTGCGCTGCTCGGCCACCAGGGCTTCGAAGCTGACTTCCTGATTGCCGATAATCGCTTCGCGCTGGCCAACTTGCTCGTTCAGTGCCTGCCAGCGCAGGGCTGACAGTTGCGCCTTGAGCTGACGCTCTTCGGCTTTATATTCCTGATACTTCTCGGCGGACTGGGCCTGGCGATGCAAGCGCTCAAGCTGACGCCCCAGCTCATCACGCAGATCGGTGAGACGCGCGAGGTTTTCATGGGTGCGACGGATACGGTTTTCGGTCTCGCGTCGGCGCTCCTTGTACTTGGAGATGCCTGCCGCCTCTTCGATGAAATTACGCAGGTCTTCGGGCTTGGACTCGATCAGTTTCGAGATCATGCCTTGCTCGATGATCGAGTAGCTGCGCGGCCCAAGGCCCGTGCCGAGGAAGATATCGGTGATGTCGCGACGCCGGCACTTGGTGCCATTGAGGTAGTAGGTGGTCTGGCTGTCGCGGGTCACTTTGCGGCGAATGGAAATCTCGGCGTAAGCCGCGTATTCGCCCAGCAAGGTGGCGTCCGAGTTATCAAACACCAGCTCGATGCTGGCCTGACTGACGGGCTTGCGGGTCGTTGAGCCATTGAAAATGACGTCGGTCATCGACTCGCCACGCAGGTTTTTGGCTGAGCTTTCGCCCATTACCCAGCGTACGGCGTCGATGATGTTGGACTTGCCGCAACCATTAGGCCCCACCACCGCCGCCATATTGCTGGGGAAGTTAACCGTGGTCGGATCGACGAAAGACTTGAAACCCGCCAGTTTGATGCACTTGAGACGCACGCTCAGGCAACCGTCAAGGCAGACAACACCAGATCACAACTGCGCTGGGCATAGCTGCTCAGCACCACACGAATGCGCGGCAGGTCGCGGGCGACCACCGCGTCGAGCAACTGGGCGAACAAGGTGAGGAATTCATTCATCGCGGCCTTGCGCTGCTCCAGTGCCAGGTAATAGGCACGGCTCATGGCCGGGTGCAGATTTTCTACGGTTTCCTGCAAGTACGGATTGTTGGCGAAGGGGTACGCCGCGCGCATCACATTGAAGCTGTCTTCGACAAACGCGCTGATGTCCTGGCGCTCAAGGCTGGCGCTCAAGCGCTGCTGAATTTGCAGGAACGGGCCCAGGTCAGCCTGAACGGCCCAACGCTGCGCCACTGCATTACCCAGCAAGATGTACAACTCACTCATCAACGTGCACAGGCTCTGCACCTTGTGCGCAGTCAGTTCGGTGACATGCGCACCGCGCCGCGGCAGGATGGCGATCAAGTGCCGACGCTCCAGGATCAACAATGCCTCACGCACAGAGCCGCGGCTGACATTGAGCGCCAGCGTCACCTTCTGTTCCTGAATGCGTTCCCCAGGCTTTAACTCGCCACGAATGATCCGTTCGGCGAGGTGATGAGCGATTTGCTCGGCGAGGCTGTCCGGCGCCTTGAACGTCATGTTTTACCTTCAAAATCTTTGATCAGTGCAAGCGGCGCAGTGTAGCGCACTTGCTACGTACTAGCGGAGTGCCCGGGACGCAGAATTTGGCACGATTTAAGCAAATAACCGGGTAATTACCCTCCCGAAACTGTCGTTTTGGTAGCCCGCACTCATTTTCTTGACCCGCGAGTCAGTTATGACTAAATTCAGCCCATCCCGCTCGATAACAATAATGATTTTGCGAGGCCTTCCGTGATCCAGTTCCTGATTAACCAGACGCTGCGTACCGAGCACGCGCTGGACCCCAACCTGACCGTGCTCAATTACCTGCGTGAGCACCTGCACAAACCCGGAACCAAGGAAGGCTGCGCCAGCGGCGACTGCGGTGCCTGCACCGTGGTAATCGGCCAATTGCACACCGATCCACACGGCACTGAGCGCTTGCGTTATCGCAGCATCAACGCTTGCCTGACGTTCATGTCGACCCTGCATGGCAAGCAACTGATCAGCGTCGAAGACCTCAAGCATCAAGGCGAACTGCACAGCGTGCAACGCGCCATGGTTGAGTGCCACGGCTCGCAATGCGGGTTTTGCACGCCAGGCTTTGTGATGTCGCTGTTCGCGCTGCAAAAAAACAGCACCGAACCCGACACTCATCAAGCCCACGAAGCGCTGGCTGGCAACCTGTGCCGTTGCACCGGTTATCGGCCGATTCTGGCCGCCGCCGAACGCGCCTGTTCGCAGCGCAGCAGCGACCAGTTTGATGCACGCGAGCGCGAGACCATCGCCGCCCTCAAAGCCATCACCCCCACCCGCACAGACGAACTCAACAGCGGAGACAAGCGCTGCCTGCTGCCATTGACCCTCAACGACCTGGCCGACCTGTATGACGCTTGCCCACAAGCGCGCTTGTTGGCAGGCGGCACAGACCTGGCCCTGGAGGTCACCCAGTTGCACCGTCCACTGGCGGTGATGATTTACGTCGGCAACGTGGCCGAAATGAAGCGCATTGAGTACATCGAAGACCGAATTGAAATCGGCGCTGCCGTTTCGCTGACCGACGCCTACACCACGCTCAACAGTGAATACCCCGACTTTGGCCAATTGCTGCAACGCTTCGCCTCGCTACAAATCCGCAATCAGGGCACCTTGGGCGGCAACATTGGCAACGCGTCCCCGATTGGCGACACCCCTCCGCTGCTGATTGCACTCGGCGCCCGCCTGGTTCTGCGCAAAGGCGAAGTGAGCCGCACCCTGGCGCTTGAGGACTACTTTATTGATTACCGCGTGACGGCGCGCCAAGAAGGCGAATTCATCGAAAAAATCATCATTCCCCGCGCATCCGTCGATGCCACCTTTCGTGCCTATAAAGTCTCCAAACGACTGGATGACGACATCAGCGCCGTCTGCGCCGCGTTCAACCTGCGCATCAGTCAGGGCGTGGTCAACGAAGCGCGGATCGCCTTCGGCGGCATGGCCGCGACGCCAAAGCGCGCCACGGCCTGTGAAGCCGTGCTCAATGGCGCTCACTGGAACAACGACAACCTTGAGCGCGCTTGCCTCGCATTGGCCGAAGACTTCGCCCCGCTGTCGGACTTTCGCGCCAGCAAGGAATACCGGCTGCTGAGCGCGCAAAACCTGCTGCGCAAATACTTCATCGAACTGCAAACCCCAGACCTTCAAACGCGGGTGACGGCTTATGTCTAACCATCACAAGATCGAGCCGTCCCAAGCCCAATTGCTGGCCCTGTTCGAGCAAGACCTGCAAACCGGTGTCGGACGCAGCGTCAAGCACGACAGTGCCCAAAAGCATGTGTGCGGCGAAGCGCAGTACATTGATGACCGTCTGGAATTCCCCAATCAACTGCATGTGTATGCCCGTCTTTCAGACCGCGCCCACGCCAAAATCATCCATGTCGACACCTCGCCATGCTACGCCATCGACGGCGTGCGCCTGGTGATCACCCACCACGACATTCCCGGCCTTAAAGACATCGGCCCGCTACTGCCCGGCGACCCGCTTTTAGCCATCGACACGGTGGAGTTCGTCGGGCAACCGATACTGGCCGTAGCGGCGTGTGACCTCGACACCGCCCGCACCGCCGCCATGGCCGCCATCATCGAATACGAAGACCTGGAGCCGGTATTGGACGTGGTCGAGGCCTTGCGCAAAAAACACTTTGTGCTCGACAGCCACACCCATCGGCGAGGCGATTCGGCAAACGCACTGGCACATGCCGAGCACCGCCTGCAAGGCACGTTGCACATTGGCGGACAAGAACACTTCTACCTCGAAACCCAGATTTCATCGGTCATGCCCTCCGAGGACGGCGGCATGATCGTGTATTGCTCAACGCAAAACCCCACTGAGATCCAGAAATTAGTCGCGGAAGTCCTCGACGTGTCGATGAACAAAGTCGTCGTCGACATGCGCCGCATGGGCGGCGGTTTCGGCGGCAAAGAGACGCAAGCCGCCAGCCCCGCGTGCCTGTGCGCCGTGGTAGCGCGCATCACCGGCCAACCGGCGAAAATGCGCCTGCCCCGCGTCGAAGACATGCAGATGACCGGCAAGCGCCACCCCTTTTACGTCGAATACGATGTCGGCTTTGACGCACGCGGGCGCTTGCAAGGCATTCAATTGGAGCTGGCCGGCAATTGCGGCTATTCACCCGATTTGTCTGCCTCCATTGTCGACCGCGCAATGTTCCACGCCGACAACGCCTATTACCTGGGCGACGCCACGATCAATGGCCATCGCTGCAAGACCAACACCGCCTCCAACACCGCGTATCGCGGCTTCGGCGGCCCGCAAGGCATGGTGGCCATCGAGCAGGTCATGGACCATATCGCCCGCCATCTTGGGCTTGATCCGCTGGCCGTGCGCAAAATCAACTACTACGGCAAGACCGAACGCAACGAAACCCACTACTACCAGACCGTTGAGCACAACCTGCTGGATGAAATGACCGCCGACCTGGAAGCCAGCAGTCAGTACGCGCAACGGCGTGAAGCGATCAAGGCGTTCAATGCCAGCAGCCCGTACCTGAAAAAGGGCCTGGCGCTGACGCCGGTCAAATTCGGCATTTCGTTCACCGCCAGCTTTCTCAATCAGGCGGGTGCGTTGATCCATGTCTACACCGACGGCAGCATTCACTTGAATCACGGCGGCACCGAAATGGGCCAAGGCCTCAACACCAAGGTCGCGCAAGTGGTTGCCGAAGTGTTTCAAGTGGACATCAGCCGCGTACAGATCACCGCGACCAATACGGACAAAGTACCCAACACCTCGCCCACCGCAGCCTCCAGCGGCACTGATCTGAATGGCAAGGCCGCGCAGAATGCGGCTGAAATCATCAAGCAGCGTTTAATTGCCTTCGCTGCCGCCACCTACGCGGTCAGTGAGCAGGAGGTGATTTTCCATAACGGCCAGGTGCTTGTCGGCGAGCTGCTACTGAGTTTTGAGACGCTGATCCAACAGGCCTATTTCGGCCAGGTATCACTGTCGAGCACCGGCTACTACAAAACGCCAAAAATCTTTTACGACCGCAGCCAGGCACGTGGGCGCCCGTTTTATTACTTCGCGTTTGGCGCGGCCTGTGCAGAAGTGATCGTCGACACGCTGACCGGCGAATACAAAATGTTGCGCACCGATATCCTGCATGACGTTGGCGCCTCATTGAACCCGGCCATCGACATCGGCCAGGTCGAAGGCGGCTACATTCAGGGCGCGGGCTGGTTGACCATGGAAGAGCTGGTGTGGAATGCCAAAGGCAAGTTGATGACCAACGGCCCCGCCAGCTACAAGATCCCCGCTGTTGCGGACATGCCCCTGGACTTGCGCGTGACACTGGTCGAGAACCGCAAAAACCCGGAAGACACGGTGTTCCACTCCAAAGCCGTGGGCGAGCCACCGTTCATGCTCGGTATTGCCGCGTGGTGCGCCATCAAGGACGCAGTGGCCAGCCTGGCCAACTACCGCGTGCAACCCGACATCGACGCACCGGCCACGCCGGAGCGTGTGCTCTGGGGCTGCGAGCAAATGCGCAAGCACACCCAACAGGCCCCCACGGCGCAGGATGAACAGCATGCATAACTGGATCAGTGCCCTGGCCGACTTACAGCTGCGCGGCGAACCGTGCATGCTCGTCACCATCATCGAAGAACAAGGTTCAACCCCGCGCAATGCCGGTTCGAAAATGGTCATCAGCGCCACGCAAACCTTCGACACCATCGGCGGTGGCCATCTGGAATACAAGGCGATGCAAATTGCCCGCGAGCGGCTGAACAACGGTCAGCCCGACACGCACCTGCAACGCTTCAGCCTCGGCGCCAGCCTGGGACAATGCTGCGGCGGCGTGGCGGTGTTGTTATTCGAGCCCATGGGCCAGGTGCAGGCGCAGATCGCTGTATTTGGCGCAGGCCATGTGGCCCGGGCGCTGGTGCCACTGCTCGCCAGCTTGCCGTGTCGGGTACGCTGGATTGATTCGCGCGAGCAGGAGTTCCCCGCCGACATCCCGGTGGGGGTGCAAAAAATCATCACTGATGAACCGGTGGATGAGGTCAATGATCTGCCAGCGGGTTGCTACTGCATCGTCATGACGCATAATCACGCCCTGGATCTGGAACTCAGCGCAGCCCTGCTCAAACGCAATGACTTCACCTACTTCGGCTTGATTGGTTCCAAAACCAAACGCATGAAGTTCGAGCACCGCCTGCGCGACAGAGGCATCAGCGCCCCTCATTTGCAGCGTATGCGCTGCCCGATGGGCTTGAGCGAAGTCAAAGGCAAGTTGCCGATTGAAATCGCCATTTCCATCGCCGGCGAAATTATCGCCACCTACAACGCCCACTTCGGCCAACCGAGTGCCAGCGTCGAACCCATTAAAAGAGTGCTGCCGTCCTCGCGACGCAGCCAAGCCACGAACTGAGAAACATGATGACTTGTAAAGCCTACCGCGCCGCCATCTTGCACAGCATCGCCGACCCGGCCGAGGTCGGCGTCGAAGCGTCCTATGAATATTTTGAGGACGGCTTGCTGATCGTTGACGACGGCCAGATCAAAGCCGTCGGCAACGCTCGCGAGTTGTTGCCCACCTTGCCGGCTGAGGTGGCCGTCACTGAATACACCGACGCCCTGATCACCCCCGGCTTTATCGACACCCACATCCACTTCCCGCAAACCGGCATGATTGGTTCTTACGGCGAACAGTTGCTCGACTGGCTCAACACCTACACTTTCCCGTGCGAAAGCCAGTTCGCAGACAAAGCCCACGCGCAAGAAGTGGCGGACGTGTTCCTCAAAGAGCTGTTGCGTAATGGCACCACCACCGCACTGGTGTTTGGCAGCGTGCACCCGCAATCCGTTGACGCACTGTTTGAAGCCGCACAGCGTCTGGACCTGCGCCTGATCGCGGGCAAGGTGATGATGGACCGCAATGCGCCGGACTATCTGACAGACACCGCAGAAACCGGCTACGCCCAGAGCAAGGAGCTGATCGAACGCTGGCACGGCAAGGGTCGTCTGCATTACGCCGTCACCCCGCGCTTCGCCCCCACCAGCACCCCGCAGCAACTGACCTTGGCAGGCAAACTGCTCGCAGAATACCCGGACGTTTACCTGCACACCCACATCAGCGAGAACCTTCAGGAAATCGAATGGGTTAAATCGCTGTTCCCTGAACGCAAAGGTTATCTGGATGTGTACGACCACTACCAACTGCTGGGTGAGCGCTCTGTGTTTGCCCACGGCGTGCATTTATGTGACGAAGAATGCGCGCGGCTGGCCGAAACCGGCTCGGCAGTTGCGTTTTGCCCCACTTCAAACCTGTTTTTGGGCAGCGGCCTGTTCAACCTGCCAATGGCCGAAAAGCACAAACTTAACGTCGGCCTGGGCACCGACGTAGGCGCGGGCACCAGTTTCTCGCTGCTCAACACCCTGAACGAAGCCTACAAAGTCATGCAACTGCAAGGGCTGCGCCTTAACCCGTTCAAGTCGTTGTATTTGGCGACATTGGGCGGCGCGCGCGCGCTGCGCCTGGAAGACCGCATTGGCACCCTGCAACCGGGCACTGATGCAGACTTTTTGGTGCTGGACTACAACGCGACTCCGCTGCTGAGCTATCGCCTCAAGCAATCAAAAAACATCGCTGAAACGCTGTTCGTCCTGATGACGCTGGGCGACGACCGCACCGTGCAACAGACCTTTGCGGCCGGCAACCTGGTGCACCAGCGCTGAGCGAACACGCTACAGACAATGGCCGGGGTTGGCGTAGCAGTTGCCGAAGGCGATGTTCTAATGGTTGTGGATCTGCGCCACCGCGTTGAATGGTTTTTTCGACCGCTGCGCGCCCGGTCGCAGCCTCGTGTTACTCGTCAGCGCCTACGGGTTTACACGCTCGATGCTTGAATGCAGTCGCTGCCCAAAGCAGCGACTGCAAATCAAAGCTTCACCGACGGCCGTGAGGGCTTGCCCTTGGTTTGCAGCAAATGCGAGAAGACCGCGTGCAAGTCGTCCGAGGCGCTCTCTTCGTCGAGGTTGAGCTTGCTGTCGATGTGATCCATGTGGTGCATCATCAGGCTCACCGCCAGCTCGGCATTGCGCGCCTCAATGGCATCAATCAACTGCATGTGCTCATCGTAAGAGCAATGCGAGCGGTTGCCGCTTTCATACTGGGCAATGATCAACGAGGTTTGCGACACCAGGCTGCGCTGAAAGCTGATCAGCGGAGTGTTCTTTGCCGCTTCTGCCAACTTGAGGTGAAACTCGCCAGACAAGCGAATACCTGCACCGCGATCACCCCGCGAGAAACTGTCACGCTCGTCTTGCACCATTTTGCGCAAATCGGCGAGGTCCTCGGCAGTGGCATGTACAACAGCCAGTTCGGTAATGGCCTTTTCAACCAGACGCCGCGCAAAAAACACCTGACGCGCTTCTTCAATGCTCGGGCTGGCCACCACTGCACCGCGATTGGGGCGCAGTAACACCACCCCTTCATGGGCCAGACGCGACAGCGCGCGACGAATAATGGTGCGGCTCACTCCAAAAATCTCACCCAGCGCTTCTTCGCTCAGCTTGGTGCCCGGCGCCAATCGCTGTTCGAGAATGGCCTCAAAAATATGCGCGTAAACGATATCGTCCTGAGTTCCGGTGCGACCGGCCTTACCTGCCCGGGTGGGTTTCTTGAGGGGCTGCAACTGTTCGTTCATGAGGTCTCGTGTGGGATAGCGGCGGCGGATGAGGTTTTACGTTAGTACGTAAACGGGCGCCGCTGGTAATGAATTAATACTTAAAAACAGCGCGCATTGTACACAACCCAGATTGCCAGTACGACTGTACGGCTCTTTGCTGCCACGGCTGTATTGCAATGACATGTAACCTTTGCGTTTAGGCTGGCGCCCTGCCCACCCTTATTTAAAGAACAAGGAATATAGCTTCATGACGGATGCCACTCATAAGCGCTTACGGCCATTGGCAGACAGCTCCCCTTCGGCCGTGGTCGCAGGTTTTATTGCGATGATGACCGGCTACACCAGTACCCTGGTGCTGATGTTTCAGGCAGGCCAGGCGGCGGGCCTGACCAGCGGGCAAATATCGTCCTGGATCTGGGCGTTGTCCATCGGCATGGCCATTTGCAGCATTGGTTTGTCACTGCGTTATCGCACCCCGATCACCATTGCCTGGTCGACGCCAGGTGCTGCGTTGCTGATTACCAGTTTGGGCGGCGTCAGCTACCCCGACGCGATCGGTGGCTATATCACCTGTGCCGTGCTGGTGATTATTTGTGGCGTGACTGGCAGCTTCGACCGCCTGGTCAAACGCATTCCTGCATCACTCGCCTCGGCGCTGCTGGCGGGCATCCTGTTTAAAATTTGCAGCGAAATATTCGTCGCGGCCCAGCACCAGACCGCACTGGTACTGGGGATGTTTATCACCTACCTGATCGTCAAGCGCCTGTCCCCCCGCTATGCCGTGCTGGGGTCATTACTGGTGGGCACGTTGATCTGCGGGTTACTGGGGCTGTTGGACTTCAAGGATTTCGCCCTCGAAGTGGCGATCCCCGAGTGGACCACGCCGTCCTTTTCACTGGCCGCGACGATCAGTATCGGCATCCCGCTGTTTGTTGTGGCCATGACCTCGCAAAACATGCCCGGCGTTGCCGTACTGCGCGCAGACGGCTACACCGTGCCCGCGTCGCCGCTGATTACCACGACCGGTATCGCTTCATTACTGTTAGCGCCCTTCGGCTCACATGGCATCAACCTCGCGGCCATCAGCGCCGCCATCTGCACCGGTCCGCACGCCCACGAAGACCCCAAAAAGCGCTATACCGCCGCCGTGTGGTGCGGAATCTTCTACGGCATTGCCGGTATTTTCGGCGCAACGCTGGCCGGGCTGTTTGCGGCGTTTCCAAAAGAGTTGGTGCTGTCGATTGCCGCTCTGGCATTGTTCGGTTCAATCATGAACGGCCTGACCATCGCCATGAACGAATCCAAAGAGCGTGAAGCCGCACTGGTCACATTTATGGTCACCGCCTCGGGCATGACCCTGTTCTCGGTGGGTTCAGCGTTTTGGGGGATTGTCGCAGGGGTTTTGACGCTGATGATCCTGAGCTGGAAAACCCGATAAGCCACACGCGTGCAGGCGCAAGCGTGCTTGAGCCTGCAGCGGGTTATCAGATCGCCAGTGCTCCGCCATCCACCGCCAACGCATGGCCTGTGGTAAAGGCCGCACCGTCAGAGCACAGATACAACACGGCACTGGCCACTTCCTGGGCAGTGCCAATGCGCCCCATCGGATGCACGGCCGCTGCATACTGCGCCTTGCGCGGATCTGCTTCGCCGGCACGGCGAAACATGTCGGTATCGATCACCCCAGGGCAGATGGCATTCACCCGGATGCTTTTTTTCGCGTACTCAATCGCCGCCGACTTGGTCAGGCCTATCACCGCATGTTTGGATGCCGAATAAATACTCATTTTCGGTGCCGCGCCCAAACCGGCCACTGACGCGGTGTTGACAATGACGCCGCCGCCCTGCGCCACCATCAAGGGCAACTGGTACTTCATGCACAGCCACACGCCTTTGACATTAACCCCCATGATCGCGTCGAACTCGTCCTGCGTGCCGTCAGCCAAACGGCCCTGCTCAATTTCGATGCCCGCATTATTGAACGCATAATCCAAACGCCCGTAGGTGTTAACGGTTTGCTCCATCAACTGTTTGACATCCGCTTCAAGGGTCACATTACAGCGCACAAACAGGGCAATGCCGCCAGCGGCCTGGATCTGCCTGACCGTCTCTTGCCCACCATGAACGTCTACATCGGCGGCCACTACACATAACCCTTCAGCGGCAAATGCCAGGGCTGTCGCTTTGCCGATGCCTGCCCCTGCACCCGTCACGACCGCTACGCGGCCCGCAAATGTCATGCTCATTATTTTTATCCTTATCGAAGTGCGCTGCGCATCGACAGCCCGAGAAGTATTTATCGCAGTGATAAAACCCTGCCCAGCAACATCATCCAAACTGATAAAAAAACATTCGTCATCACGCATTTACTTGCGGTCAAAGCCAAGAGCGTCTATCAACAGCCTTTGCCTTTTTGAAGACTCCTTGCCATGACTGACCTGACCAATCGCCAATTCCTGCTTGCTAAACGCCCCGTCGGTGCAGCAACTCGCGACACGTTTACCTATCAAGAAATCCCCGTGGGCCAGCCCGTCGAAGGCCAGATCCTGGTCAAAAACGAGTATTTGTCCCTTGACCCCGCCATGCGCGGCTGGATGAACGAAGGCAAGTCGTACATTCCTCCCGTCGGTTTGGGCGAGGTCATGCGTGCGTTGGGCGTGGGCAAGGTGATTGCCTCCTCACACCCCGATTTCAGCGTAGGTGACTACGTCAATGGCGCGCTGGGCGTGCAGGATTATTTTCTGGGCGCACCTCGAGGCTTCTACAAAATCGACCCGACTCTGGTGCCACTGCCCGTGTATTTGTCCGCGCTGGGCATGACCGGCATGACCGCCTACTTTGCCCTGCTGGAAGTCGGCACCCCCAAAGAAGGCGACACGGTGGTGATCTCTGGCGCTGCGGGTGCTGTGGGCAGCATTGCCGGGCAAATCGCCAAACTCAAAGGCTGCCGTGTAGTAGGCATCGCTGGCGGCAAAGAGAAATGCAGCTACTTGATTGACAAGTTGGGGTTTGACGGGGTTATCGACTACAAAAACGAAGACGTGCTCGCAGGTCTGAAACGTGAATGCCCTAAAGGCGTCGATGTGTATTTCGACAACGTAGGCGGCGACATTCTGGATGCCGTACTCAGCCGTTTGAGCTTCAAGGCTCGCGTCGTTATCTGTGGTGCCATCAGCCAATACAACAACAAGGAGGCCGTAAAAGGGCCTTCGAACTACTTGTCGCTGTTGGTCAATCGCGCACGCATGGAGGGCTTTGTGGTGATGGACTATGCCGATCGCTATGGTGCAGCCGGGCAAGAAATGGCGGGATGGTTAGCCAAAGGCCAACTCAAAAGCCGAGAAGACATTGTCGAGGGACTGCAAACCTTCCCTGAAATGCTGATGAAGCTGTTTAACGGCGAAAACTTCGGCAAGCTCATATTGAAGGTCTGACACGCAACCTCGTGCTCTGAGAGTTGACGAGGTACGAGGCTGCGATCCAGTGCTCAGCACGGCTCAACCCGAGTACAGCGGTATAGTTGTCACACCCGACTACACCGCTGCCCCAAAGCGGGTTTACGCCAACTCGGCGACCACCGCCGCCAATGCCTTGGCCGGATCTGCGGCCTGGCTGATCGGACGGCCGATCACCAAATAGTCAGAACCGGCATCCAGCGCCTGACGTGGCGTCAAGATGCGGCGCTGGTCGTCCAGCGCACTGCCCGCAGGCCGAATACCTGGCGTCACCAACTGCAATGACGGGTGAGCTGCCTTCAGCGCTTGCGCTTCGAGCGCCGAGCACACCAGACCGTCCATACCGGCTTTTTGTGCCAGAGCTGCCAGACGCAGCACTTGCTCTTGCGGCTCGATATCCAGGCCGATGCCCGCGAGGTCTTCACGCTCCATGCTGGTCAACACCGTGACCCCAATCAGCAACGGCTGAGGACCTGAACGCTTGTCCAGTACCTCACGGCAAGCGGCCATCATGCGCATGCCACCCGAGCAATGCACGTTGACCATCCAAACGCCCATTTCAGCAGCAGCTTTAACCGCCATCGCAGTGGTGTTTGGGATGTCATGGAATTTGAGGTCCAGGAATACCTCGAAGCCCTTGTCGCGCAATGTACCGACAATTTCAGAGGCGCAACTGGTGAACAATTCTTTGCCCACTTTGACGCGGCACAGCTTGGGGTCCAACTGATCAGCCAGTTTCAATGCGGCGTCACGCGTTGGGAAATCCAGGGCGACGATAATAGGAGTCTGGCAGTCGGACATTAGCGGGTTCTCAGGCAGGTCGAAATCGGCGCGCATTGTAGCGGAACCAGCCGCTTACCGGCACCCGATGATCGTAAATTCGCGATTTTAGTCATCGTCCAACAATTAAAGGGCATGGCGGGATAAGCGGCCTACAATTGAACCACTGACGCCTGACTGCACTCACATCTATCAATGGCGAGGCAATGAGCAACCTCTTGCTCGGCAGCGCGCCCATTCAAGGAGAGATTTATGCCCTGGTATGCCTGGTTAATTCTGATCGTTGCTATTGGTGCCATCGTAGGCGGGCTGATGACCCTGCGTGACACCGCCAACAAAGTCGAACTCACTGATGAACAGCGTAAACGCGTTGCCGAACGCAATGCAGAGATGGACGCCAAGGAATCAAAAGACAATTAAACGCTGAGTGACCGACAGCTTTAAACGTGTTCATAGCCAAACGCCTACACGTCTTTACATAAAATCGCCCATACAACCTGCGGAAACACAGGCATATGATGGCTGATTGAAATCAAGGACGCACGCCATGAGGTATTCCCAAGACCATAAGGCCCACACCCATCAGCGCATTATCGAAGAAGCCTCTATACGTTTTCGACGAGACGGCATCGGCGCAACGGGGTTACAGCCTCTTATGAAAGCATTGGGCCTGACTCATGGCGGCTTTTATGCGCACTTCTCCTCCAAAGACGAGCTGGTCGAAAAAGCCCTCCAGCACGCTGCCTCCGAGGTGGATGGTCGCTGTAACGACCTGTTCAACACCACGGACCCGCTGCATACCTTTATCGACACTTACCTCTCCGAATGGCACCTCACCTCTCCCCACGAGGGCTGCCCGCTGCCAACCATGTCCATCGAAATGGCCCAGAACGGCAACCCTAGCGCGACCACCGACTACGTCATCAATGCCCGGCTCAAGCAAATCCAGGATGTATTGACCGGCCCTGACGCCGAAGATCAAAGCATTGTGCTGTTTGCCACCCTAGTGGGTGCGCTGGTTCTCTCCCGGGGCGCCGAGAACGACGACTTGAAAGAGAAGATTCTGGATGTAACGCGTAAAGCGTTGAAAGGTCCTGCTGCGCAGGCTTAAACAACAAAAAGCAAAAAGGCCAGTCACAGGCTGGCCTTCTGTCATACATCGATAGGGCTTAGTTAACCGCAACCTTGTCACGGTTCTTCTCGTAGATCGCCTTGCCTATTCCCTTGACCTCCAGCAACTCGTCCGCAGAAGCAAAATCACCATTCGCTTGCCGGTAGGCCACGATGGCTCTGGCTTTAGCGGCGCCAACACCCGACAGCTCACGCTGCAAGGTCGCTTCGTCTGCCGTATTCAAATTAATGGTCATCACTTGAACATCAGGTGCCACTTGAGCGGGTGTAACGACTGCGGCGGGCGGTGTGACTGGCGTATTGGCACCCGCCAACCCCGAAATACCCGACAACATGGCCATGACGAACAAAGGAACAAGTGCAATACGCATGAGTGACACTCCAAGACATCGTTAAATGGAAACAGCTTTCCTGAGCTGTATGCCAAACCTAGACGATGTCGAGAAAGAGTCAAAAATCAAGCAATTGCAGCATGTGTATTGAGCCTGACGAGCGCACTGCGAAACCGATGAAAGCAGGTGCGAAACATGCCGGAAAACTGTGATTAGAGATACGAAACAGGCTCATATTTACCCGTGTTCTCACACGCGGTTAACAATGGCCGTCCCTCTTTCAAACCACGGTGGCTGGCTGAACACCTGTACGATTTACACCCCTCAAAAATACAACCTTGCGCACTTTTTCATTGAGTGGTTTTTCAACAAAGAAGTGAGTGAGCAACGCCACAAACTGACAGACGAAAAAGCATATAACCAGCAAGCCTAACAAGCCAATTTTCGGATACAACGTGTATCGATCGATCACAAAGGTGATCCAGGGAAGGACTAACCAATGAGTTAAATAGAGGCTGTACGACGCATCACCCAGCACACTGAAAACCTTTGGCATTGAGTAGTGGGGCTCCAGGCTTATCGCTGCCCATACGATGAAAAATGCAAACGTACCCCAGACCAACACCCGGTTATAGGCGCCCCCAACACTGGACATCAGCGCATGAAGCTCTGTGTAGTAAAACACTGGGACAATCAACAGCATCAATGCTGCCGACAACCACTTATTCAAAAAATAGCCATTGAGGTAGCACCCATAAAGGATAAGACCGAACAAAAACTCGATCATCATGGGTGTGGCCAATAGCTTTAACGGCGGAAAATAGCTTGCAAACGTGGCCCCCGCAGAGCCAAGCAACAGTGCAGAACCCAGCAATAACAGTGCATAGGAGATGGCCACATGAAAAAAACTTTTAGCACCGAGCAGAAGCATAATAGCCACGGCGGTGTAAAACAAAAATTCAAGTTGCAGTGTCCAGCCGACATTCAGCGTGGGCGCTACAACGGCATGAGTGAAGGTTAAAGACTCAAACAACAACGTCCAGTCCAACTTAGCCAACCCATAGACATTGTTCACTTCAAAGTTTGGGGTCAACCCTGAATAGCGCACGATCAGGGCAGTCAAAATAACAAAGGCGGTCGCCACGAAATACAAGGGCCAGATACGAACTATTCGACGAATAAAGAAACTGACACCTCCCATTTTCGGGAGTTGACTTACGTTATGAGAAGCACCAAACAAGATGTAAGGAATAATGAATCCACTGATAATAAAAAATATATCCACACCAAAACCACCCAGATGAATGGTGTGTGATGACACACCAAAGGCATTGAGAGGTGCGTGAGCAAATATTACCAGCGACGCTGCTACAAACCGTAAAAACTGAATATTATTTATCACTTTTTATTCCGCACACAGTTAATTTTTTCGGACTCGCCAACTGCTCGCTCTCGCCCATCTTCAATGCAAACACCTGTCATGCCCTGCCCCTACTGCTCAGCCATTTCATTATTTTAATTTAGCGTTTCACACCTTACTTCACGGCCTGCTTGCTAAAGCGTTGGATCAACATCGCCACGAGGACAAAGACTAGAAGCAGTGTCGCTACAGATAAATACATGCTCGCCGACATCCAGGGCCCTTGTCGGCCGAAATAATATTGCCACTCACCACTTTGATAACTCAACCCTTGTGCAAGAGCCTGGGCATTGTTTGACTGAAGAAACATTAATGGCGTGATGAGCAAAGCCGCATAAATAACACTCCATATCCGCAGGCCAAACGAAAAACCTGACATGGCGAAGATAGCTGCACTGACTGGCAGCACCCCTATCCATTGCCTGCTTTCCGAGCCGAACAACAGAAAGGGTAAATAAGCAGCCAGTACGACAATCAGTGCCCGGGGCACATTACGCTCGCGCTTGATACTCCAGCGATAAAGGCTCCACAGGGACAACACAATCACCGGGCCGAACGCATAAAAGTGTGCAACCAGCGGTTTAAACGGCGCCGCTAGTGATTGAAATGTCATGAACTTGGTCAACGGCGGGCCTGCGAACCCTACAGACCAATCAAAACTTAAGTACACCCACACAAAGGTACTGGCAAGCACCACAAGACTCACGCACAACCACTTTATGTTCAATGCCGACCAGACAGAACGGTCGACGATCATCCTTGAGTAGATCCAGGCGACATACAAAACGCATAAAATAGCGGCGACATACGTCAGTGGTAGCCATTCAGTCAGCGCTGTTTGACCATTTTTATCTACGGCATGAACAGCAATTTTCTCAACAGAAAAGCGCAGTAAGTGTTTTAACAACAACGCAGCAGCAATGACCCCGGAGACTGCAAATATACGAACTGACAACACCTTGGCTGACTGACAACCTTCATCCTTGCTGGCGTGCTGAAAAGGGAAGCACAGTAATACAAGAGGCAATAAAAACAACCCGGGCAGTACCCAGACACTCAGCACACACAGACCTGACAGCCACACCCGAAGAGACTTTGACCACAGCCAAAGTGCTGTACAACTCAACGCAATTGCAGCGTGATCACTGAGAATTGGGTAATACACCGGCATGACCAATACGGGCCAGGTCAACATCAGCAAAGCTGTCGACATTAACGCCGACTTTCGTTCGCACCCTATATTCATCAAGGCTGAATAAAACAAAGCCAGCCCCATGGAAACAACGAGCCCATTCACCAACATTTGAAAGGTCAAGAAGTACGTTGGCGACAACCCGAGTGCGGCACCGCCAATCAAAGGACCAAAGCCTGGCATCCGCATTAAACGATACGGATCGCCATGAATGGCCTCCCCTCGGGCAAGCCGCTCAATATAGTTCAAATAGATCGAACCATCCCATCCCGTCCCTGCATTGACCGCAATAGTACCGCACACCCAATACACCACAACAAACAGCAGAATAGCGAACAGCACAATCATAGATTGAGTGGTGTAGCGATGTGCAAAAAAACTTTCTTTACTCACGTCAAAACCGTCCAACGAATAAATACTTCGACAGAAAATAGGTACAGGGAATAGTCACGGCAACAGCAATTAACGGCGCTATCCATTGAGGCATGCCGAGGTATTCGACACTGCCCCATACCACACACACGCCCAACACATACTGCGCGGCATACACCAGTGGGAACAGCAGGATTGATGCTGCCCCTTGGGTTGCCTTAAACACAAAAAAACGCCCCATGACGTAGGCGAAAATGATCCCAAATACATAGGAGACGGTATAACTCAGCCTGAAATCAAGCACTTGCAATAAGGCAAGGTAAATACCGTATGAGAGCAGTGTTCCCATGCCGCCCGATACCAGAAAACGGACAAATCTATGCTTGAACATTCAACGCTTCGCCTTAAACACTTATGTTTCTATTACCGAAACGGCTTCACCCGCTTTTGCACCCGCGTAGACAGAGCTGCACATCGGAATCGCAAGTGGACGATTCTTGGTGTTTTCATAAGTTCGCCAGGCGTACGAACCTACAATTCCCATCCCCAACAGGTTGAGGCATCCCAAAAACGTCAGCGTGATCATGATCATTGCATAGCCGGGCACTTCAATTGCGCCATGCAGCTTGGCAATTAGCGTCAACAGCCCAAACAGCGCTGCCACTCCTGCCCCCACAGCGCCTGCTCTCGTCAACCAACGAATCGGCAAGTCGGTGAATGAGAATACGCTGTCCATCAAATAATTAACTTTCTTGCGTAATGTCCATGCTGACTTGCCATGCTCACGTGTCTGTCGTGTGTAAGTGACTTGTTCTCGGCGGAACCCCAACCAAAAAATCTGGGCAATCAATGAACTGTGTCGCTCATCCAGTGTCAAAAGCGTGTCACGAAACGCTTTGTTGCAGGCGAACATATCAACCCCGCCGGGTGGGATTTCCGGGACAACAAAGCGTCGGTAAGCCCCCCAAAACAGTGAAGACGATAACTTGCTCAGCCACGGATCATTCCTGTTTTCGCGTACCCCCACCACCACGTCGGCTTGATCATTGAGCAACAGGCGATTCATTTCTATCACCAGTTCCGGCGGTTCCTGGAGGTCTGCAGCCATCACTGCAAATCGACTACCCGTGCCGTATTGCAAACCGGTTCGGATGGCCATGAACGATCCGAAGTTTTTCGACAATAAAATCAGTTGCGAACCAAAACGTTGCGTGGAAAGCGTGTCGCGCAATATTTCATAACAACGATCCGGGCTGCCATCCACAACGAAAACAACCTCCAGCGCATCATTGAGTTGCTCACTCATAGAGGAGATGGCAGGTAGCAAACTGGGTAAATTGCTTTCGTTGCAATAGACAGGGATTACCAATGTCAGCACTTCAAATTCCTTGCGTAATACATAGCTCACACCGATCAGGGTTCTAAACGGCGCTGCTGATAGATCCAGTCCACAATTTCACCGTCCGGCGCATAACCACTCACGGTGTCGCGCAATAGTTGTCTCACGCGTGAATAATCATCCTGCTCAACGGCTTGCAGTAACTGCGACAAACGCTGCTTAAGCTCATCCCACGAAAGTAGATCTTCGGTGGCGCTCATGATCATCGGATGCTGGGTGGCCACAACGTTGTCACCAATCAATAACTCTTCGTAGAGCTTTTCACCAGGACGCAGCCCCGTGAATTCAATCTCGATATCGCCGTGCAGATTCTTGTCGGAACGTACGCTAAGACCGGAAAGATGGATCATCTTCTCAGCCAATTCAACGATGCGCACCGGCTCCCCCATGTCCAACACAAACACATCGCCGCCCAGGCCCATTGAACCCGCTTGGATAACCAGTTGCGCCGCTTCCGGGATCGTCATGAAGTAGCGCGTGATTTTCGGATGCGTCACGGTTAACGGACCGCCCGCTTTGATCTGCTTGTGAAACAGCGGAATAACTGAGCCCGAAGACCCTAATACATTGCCGAAGCGCACCATGGTAAAGCGGGTTTTATTAACCCGAGATACATTCGCTTTATCGCCGAACAGTACTGGGGCCAATTCGCGACTGAGCGCCTGCAACGTCATTTCTGCCAGACGTTTGGTGCTACCCATAACATTGGTGGGCCGTACAGCCTTGTCGGTCGAGATCAACACGAAGTTCGCAACGCCTGCCTGCAACGCCGCCTGAGCGGTATTGAGCGTACCGATGACATTATTCAGCACGCCTTCGGCAATGTTGTGCTCAACCATCGGTACATGCTTGTAGGCAGCGGCGTGATACACCGTATCAACTCGCCAGGTTTGCATCACATCCAGCAATTTTTGCGGGTTGCGCACGGACCCCAAAATAGGCAAGACCCTCACCGACAAAGACTCGCGGGTTACACGCTGTTCAAGTTCCGAAAGAATGCTGTAAAGGTTGAATTCACTGTGCTCAAACAACAGCAACGTGGTTGGACGTAGTGCAAGAATCTGGCGACACAGTTCAGAACCAATCGAGCCGCCGGCACCGGTCACCAGAACACTTTGCCCCTTGATGCAATGCTCAAGAAGTTCACCTTGGGCAGGCACAGCATCACGACCCAGCAAGTCAGCAATGTCGACCTCCTGGATGTCATCTACTTTGACCCGGCCACTGGCCAGGTCCATGAAACCCGGAACACTTCTCACGTGCAGAGGAAAGCCTTCCAGCAACCCGAGGATTTCTCGACGACGCCCGCGCGAAGAAGACGGTATGGCCAGCAGCAACTCCTGAGCCCCCGTTCGGTCGATCATTTGCTGTATGTTTTTAGCCCGGTAAACCTGCAAACCAGAGATCACTCGGTCTGCGATGCTTTCATCATCATCAATAAAAGCCACAGGGCGCATGACTCGCCCCATCCGCAATGCCGCGACCAATTGATTGCCCGCCGCGCCTGCACCATAAATCACAACCCGGGGCAATCCGTCATCGCGATTGGTAAAAGGCACATGTTGTGCCGCTGCGAACCAGTCCCCGAGAAAGTATTGACGCATACCCAGGCGCAGCCCGCCCAACATGATCAGGCTCAGCCACCAGTAGTTGAAGATGATCGAACGCGGCACCACATTTTGATGGTTGCTGTACCAGTACACGACCACGGCCAAAATCAGCGATGAAAGGCTGACGGCTTTGATAATGGCGATCAACGCATCATTTCCGAAGTAACGCATTACCGCGCGGTACATGCCAAAACGAACAAACAGAGGTATCGCAATCACCGGCGCACAGACAAAAAGCCACGTGTGCATCACGATCGGATTGATCATCTCGTCAACGCCAAGGCGCACGACAAAAGCAAGCCACAGCGCGAGCCAGACTAATAAAACATCTGTGAATACCTGCAAAACGCGTTTGTGCCAGCGTGAGAGGTTGAGCAAATACGATCTGATTCTATCCATAACGCCTTCTAACACCTCTGTAACTCTTGATTGCGATAAGAGTAACTGTTAACTCATTGCGTCAATACCGCAATTTCCTTGTACGTACCGCTTTCAAGCCACAGGTTCAGCAGTGCCGGCCTTGAATTTATAGGCCAGAGCGATCAACGGGACATAAGCCAGCACTAGACACAGCGCACCATTCCAACCATAGACACCCACCCCCAAGGCAATCGGGAAAAGCCAAACAATATTGATGGCCGTAACGGCAAGGGTGACCGGCAAGTGACGACCCGCTGAGCGCGAGGCATATTGGTAACCATGCGTTCTATGCGCCTCATAGACTTTCTCTCCACGCAGCAGACGCCTGAAGAGTGTGAACGTTGCATCGACAATGAATACGCCGAGCAAAATGAGCCATACCCAAAGCAGTTGAGACTGCGCCCAGGCGGCCTGAAGCGACAACACACCGAGAATCAAACCGAGGAAACCACTGCCTGCATCGCCCATGAAAATGCGCGCAGGAGGGAAGTTCCACAAAAGAAACCCCGCCACAGCCGCCGCCAGCAAGAGAGGCGCTACGAGCAGATAACCCGCACTCCCTGCCAGCCAGTAAATAAGGGCAGCCCCCAAGCACGCGCAAATGGCCTCAATACTGGCAAGACCGTCGATACCGTCCATGAAGTTATAAAGATTGAGCATCCAGACTAAATAGAAAGCCCCGAGCACATACCCCGCCCAACTTAAGTTTATGGTCCAGCCAAACACCTCTATAGAAGGCAGCCCCCCAACCCAAAAGAGCGCCCACAATGCAGCACTGAAGTGCCCCAGCAGACGCCAACGCGCGGCAATATGGCCATGATCGTCCATGAAGCCAATAACTGCGACTAACGCTCCGGCCCCAAGAATGGACACTGCCGCGGCTTGATCAATAGCACCGGCGACATAGAGCAAAACAATAGCCAATAAATAAATGACCACAATGGCAACACCTCCCCCTCGCGGGGTCGGAATCACATGTGAGCTTCGCGCATTAGGAATATCGATGATGTTACGGCGCAGCGCATATTGACGCAGCACCCAAGTCATCAACGCAGAACCCAATACAACGGCGATAAAAAATAAAGAAATATCCATCAAAACCTCTAGACAGGCCTGCGATTCAAGCCCTGCGGGTGTGCGAACCAGCCAAGCGTCCAGATTGCAACTGTGTTGCGTGTCAAGCCGCCGTCAGAGCGACTCAACACACAGTTGCCATCCATCACAGGGGCCGCAAATCAAAGCGCCTGCAGAACTGCACTCAGATCGCGCACATTAAACGGTGCTATTGCGGCCAATGGAAGAGTAAGCAATGCCCGCTTTGGACATGGCTTCGGGTTCAAACAAATTACGGCCGTCGATCACAATGCGCTCTGCCAGGTTAGACGCCAGCCAGGCAGGGTCTACGGCTCTGAATGCTTTCCATTCAGTGCAAATAACCAAGGCATCACTGGAGGCCAATGCTTCATCACTGGTCGCACACAGCGTCAGGCCTGCTTGATCCTTGTAGATACGGTGGCATTCTTCCATGGCTTTAGGGTCATACGCCTTAACCTTACCGCCAGCCGCCCAGATGGCTTCCATCAGCGTACGGCTTGGCGCGTCGCGCATGTCGTCAGTATTAGGTTTAAAAGACAGGCCCCAAACCGCAATGGTTTTGCCTTCCAAACGACCGCCAAAAGCATCAGACAGTTTCTGGAACAGTACTTTTTTCTGACGGTTATTAACTTTCTCTACGGACTGAATCAACTCCGGCACATAACCCACTTCCAACGCCGTTCGCGCAAGGGCTTGTACATCTTTCGGGAAGCAAGAGCCGCCATAACCACAACCCGGGTAGATGAACTGATAACCAATGCGCGGGTCGGAGCCAATGCCTATACGAACGCTTTCGATGTCTGCACCCAGCTTTTCAGCGAGGTTAGCTACTTCGTTCATGAAGCTGATTTTAGTTGCCAGCATGGCGTTGGCTGCGTACTTGGTCAGCTCAGCAGAACGGATATCCATGAAAATCAGCTTGTCGTGGTTACGACTGTAGGGGGCGTAGCATTCGCGCATACGGGTTTTTACGTAGTCAGAATCCGTACCAATGACGATTCGCGCGCCCTTGGTAAAGTCTTCAATGGCTGCACCCTCTTTCAGAAACTCAGGGTTGGAACAGACATCGACCGTCAACGACAGGTCACGCGCAGCCAACTGATTCAGAATTTCAGCCTTGACCTTATCCGCGGTCCCCACCGGTACCGTGGACTTATCAACAACGATTTTGTGTTCGTTCATATGCTGACCAATGGATTTGGCCACCGCGAGAACATATTTCAAATCTGCAGAACCGTCTTCGTCCGGAGGAGTGCCGACAGCAATAATTTGAATTTCGGCGAATTCAATGGCTTCGCGCGCATCGGTCGTGAAGTTGAGGCGACCCGCTGTGTAATTCTGAACAACCATCGCCTCCAAACCAGGCTCATAGATGGGGATAATGCCCTTCTTCAGGTTATTGATTTTTACTTCATCAATATCGACGCATGTCACATGGTGCCCAATATCTGCCAAGCAGGTACCGGTGACCAAACCTACATACCCCGTGCCGAAAATAGTAACTTTCAAAGTATCACCTGCATTTTCAAATATTAAACATTGTAATAATTTTTGAACCACGAAACGAAGCGTTCGGAGCCCTCTTCAATTTTCACCGCGGGGCGACAACCGGTAGCCTCGTACAACGCTTGCGTATCAGCCCAGGTTTGGGATACATCGCCAGCTTGCATGGGCAGATAGTTGTAAATGGCTTTTTTATCAGCTGCTTTTTCCACGGCTCGCACAAAGTCCATCAATTTGACAGGGCTGCCATGGCCAATGTTGTAGACGTGGTAAAGCGGTTCATCAGCACGCGGCGAACGCTGAACCAGCGCAGAGACCGCCTCGACGATGTCATCGATGTACGTAAAGTCCCGTGAAAGCTCGCCATTATTGTAGATATCAATGGGTTTGCCTTCGAAAATAGACTTGGTGAATTTGAACATCGCCATGTCCGGCCGACCCCAAGGACCGTAGACGGTAAAAAATCGCAGGCCGGTGGTCTTGAACTTATAAAGGTGTGCATACGTATGAGCCATAAGCTCATTCGACTTTTTGGTCGCGGCATACAAACTGATTGGGTTATCCACCGAATCGTCAACACTGAATGGCGTCTTTTTGTTAAGCCCGTAGACAGAGCTGGAAGACGCATACAGAAGATGCTTAACAGCAAAATGCCGACACGCTTCTAAGATATTAAAGAATCCCACGACGTTAGCCTGAATGTAGGCTGACGGATTCTCAATCGAATAGCGAACGCCCGCCTGGGCAGCGAGATTGACAACCACATCAAACTGATGCGATTGAAAAATCTCATTCAGCTGAGTCGCATCACTGATGTCGGCCTTCATAAACTGAAAGTTGGTGACCGCTTCCAACTCTTTCAGTCGACTGTGTTTAAGCTCAACATCGTAATAGTCATTGAGATTATCAATGCCCACAATGGAGGTCGCGCAACTGGCCAGGCGTTTAACTAATGCATGACCAATAAAACCAGCGGCCCCGGTTACTAAAATCTTCATGGTGTCTGTCACTCAGCGCGCGAATTTATAAATCAATGTTCTTACAAATGAAGGCGACAGACGAGTGATCGACCGCGCACACACATTGAAGAGGTACTCACTCGGCGTTAAAAAGCCGATGCTTTTCTGGTATTTCAAAATGGCCAGCTCATATTTCAAATGATCGGCTTTACGGCGCTCCATCATACCGGCCCCTGCGCGCATATTGAGCAGGACTTCCGGCACGTTATGCAGCGTGTACCCGCGCTGTAACATAAGCGACCACAACGCATAATCTTGAGCTTTTCGGAACAATGGATAGCCGCCCACGGCCAAAACTGCCTCTTTCCTGAACACCACAGTCGGGTGGCTCAGCGGGCTACGGCGCTTGGCAAAAGCTATAATGTCTACGTGTTGCGAGGGCGTGTGACGTATGCCGCTAGCTACACTCATAGTGACGTCATATTCCTCGACCAACGCCCCTACGACCGCAATTTCAGGCTGCGCCATTAAAAAACCAATCTGTTTTTCAAAGCGCTCAGGCAAGCACACATCATCCGTGTCCATCCGCGCGACGTACGCGTGGTCACAAGACTCAAGCCCCTTATTGAGAGCCGCAGCCAAGCCAATATTCTGTGCCAGTCTGACGCTCTTGATATTCAGTGAGTGCCTGAATTCTTCAATCGTGCCCTGGAGCACCGCATCAATCACACCGTCTTCAACCAACACAACATCCGTCGCTTTTAATGTCTGAGCCTCCAGACTTTCCAAGCATTGGCGTAGGTTCGAAGGCGTCTCATCTTTATAGATGGACATCAGAACAGAAAACGTAGTGTTCAAAATATGGACCTCAATGGAATTCGCGCATAACACTGTCTCGATGTGACCGGATCTATTGTTCTTGCAGCCATGCTTGAAACATCAAAATGGCCCACAATATTCCAGATCGGTCATAACGTCCACCTGCATGCTGCGCCCACAAGGCACGCACCGCCGGTACATTGAAATACCCTTCCTGAACAAGCCGTTGCTCATCGAGAAGTGTTTCAGCCCACTCACGCAAAGGCCCGCACAACCAATCCCTAAGCGGTACGCCGAATCCCATCTTTGGACGATCAATCAGCGCTTGTGGCACATATTTATATAAAATCTGCCGCAGTATCCACTTCGAGTCATTGCCTTGCATTTTCATAGACAAAGGCAATTGCCAGGCAAATTCAAAGACTCGGTGATCCAAAAAGGGCGCCCGACCTTCGAGTGACACAGCCATCGAGGCCCTGTCCAGCTTGGTCAGTACCCCTTCAGGCAAATACGACAGGGTATCCAGGGCCATCATCTGCTGAATATCATCGAGCGCAGTGAAATCAGGCGTGTTACCGATCAAACATGTGTCGGGCTCGACACCATTTATCACCAACGTTTGCGGGTTGGGGTGTTTTGAAACTAGCCCCACATAGATATCTTGTGCACTGCGAGAGGACATTACACGGGCGGCTTTGTGGACTTTATCTCCGACACTGCCATAGCCCGATAGCTTGGGTACCTTACTGGCTAACAGATCGAGCGTAGCTGGAGAGATCGAAGTCAACATGGCACTGGACAGCGACCGTATCGGCCGTGGCACTTTCTTGAGTGCCGACCAAAATTTGGCCGTCATCTTGTAGCGATTGTAACCACAAAATAATTCATCTCCGCCATCACCTGAAAGCGAGACAGTAACCTGCTCGCGTGCGAGTGCAGAAACAAGATAAGTCGGAATCTGTGATGAATCAGAGAAGGGTTCATCATAGATGCTCGGTAACTTGGGGATCACATCCAAAGCATCAGCTGAAGACACATACAACTCATGATGTTCAGTCTTCAGATGAGCCGCTACAGCCTTGGCGTAGCCAGCCTCATCATAAGACTTATCGTCAAAACCGATAGAAAATGTCTTCACGGGACGACTCGATTGTTTCTGCATCAGAGAAACAATCAAAGAAGAGTCAATACCACCCGATAAAAAAGAACCCAATGGAACGTCGGCAAGCATTTGCTGGGATATGGTGGTCTCTAACAACGTTTCCAAATGCGCGGTAGCTTCAGGTGCATTACCCTTGAAAGGATCGTTCACGGAAGACTTTATAACGGCCGCCACATCCCAATACTTTGTTACTTGCACCTCAGGTTGACGGCTTGATACACACGCATATTCGCCCGCCTCAAGTTTGAAAATGTTTTCATAAATTGAATACGGGGCCGGAATATAGCCATAACGCAGTAGAAGCGATATACCGGGTCGGTAGATATCAGCCTTGAAGGCGGGGTGTGCCTTGAGTGCCTTAAGCTCAGAACCGAATAAAAATGTATCGTCTTGCCATCCGTAATAAAGAGGCTTTTCACCTAACCGGTCTCGAAACAAATAGAGCGCCTGCGCCTGCGTGTCCCACACCGCGGCTGCAAACATGCCCACCAAGGTATCAAGCCCACCCAAGAGACCGTAATGCTCAAAACTGGCAAGCATAGTTTCCGTGTCTGAGGTCCCCTTCCATGTCAGTGAAGGATTAGCCTCCTCCAATACCTTTCTTAGCTCCAGATGGTTATAAATCTCACCATTGAAAGCCATGACATAACGGCCACTGCTGGAAAACATTGGCTGATGACCAGACGCCGTCATATCCACAATGGCGAGCCTTCGATGGGACAACCCAATACCGTGCTCAGCGCAAAACCATTCGCCACTGGAGTCTGGCCCACGATTTACTATCGCCAGCCCCATGTTGCGCAGGGTGTTGGTCGGATCATTCAATAAAGCCGTTTTCTTTAAAAAGCCTGCGAATCCACACACTGCTTACCACCCTGATAATTCAATTTGATTTTACTGCAGGCTAAAATACACGGTCTTGATTGAGCGAAATCACTTCACCCCATCAACAATTATGAATTATTTTTCATCTATGAAACCTGACACTTTACGGTCAGTCGACAAGTCGTCCTTTTTTTCCAGACATCACATCTCTAAACGCTTTAACAATGTAAGCCCTTCGGGCTTTGCCACGCTCTGAAAAAAACATATAAACAGGTAACTTCAACATCAATATGACAGCACGTTCAAACTTCCATCGCAACGGAACATGACGTCTTGTCAACATATACAACCCGTTGCGGTACTGGTAGTAGTGCCGTATGGGGGCTGGCATGCCCACCGAAAAAAACAGGATATTTCTATGGCCCTCACCCAGCATGTGCTGCATGGCCAACTCGGTGTCTACAAAAATACCCAGCCCTTTTACATTGCTTCTCCAACACCAATCCCAGTCAACGTAATCAATAAAAAGGTCACTGTCTTTGTCGCCAACCGCTTTAAATGCCTCAAGCGAAAAGAAAAAACCTGAGCTCAAGGTCTTTTCGACCTTCATCAACCCTTGCGGCTCTTTAACGCCATGGTAATAGGCGCCGTCCTTCGCACTCACGGCGACGGGACCCACCCCACCGACTGAATGGCCTGCTTCTATCAGGTACTGATAAGACCGGATAATGCGCTCGACATAATCCCCAGGCAAACTGGAGTCTTGATCCATTTCAATGAAATAAGTAGCGCCTAGAGAGGCCGCAAGCCTTATACCTCTATTTTGTGCTTCGGCAATACCCAGGTTTTCATTGAAGCAGAGCAATGCTGCATTAGGAATCGTTTCTAATAAGCGTTTAATATCCTCTTTCGCACTTGAGGCGTCAGAGTTATCGCACACAATAACGCTTCCCACCTGAGCGGCATAACTCGCCAGGTTTTTGCTAAAGTCCAACATCTCAGGGTTGTAGGTTGTGACAACAATGGCTGTTTTTTGAGCGATGTTATTTTCAGAAAATTTTGGCGAGATCATTTTTCTACATCCGTTTTACGAGGAAGCAAACAACAGACAAGCTTAAGTAAAGAAAAAATAATCACTACGTCTAAGATATAAGCAAACCCTACAGACGGCTCAAGTAGCATCGGTAGGCCACGCAGCCAAAGTGTCGTCACAATCGCCGTAAAATATAGATTCCCCGTCCCCAGCCTGCTCAGCGATACAATGCACGCAAATACAAAGCCTGAAAAGAGCACCCACACCCAACCAAAATAAACACCAAAATATTTATAGGCGAACAAATCAAAATGACTGGTTGGCCCCCCTGATATCTCATGGTCCGGAAAATAATAAAGCAACGCCTGTCGCCCGACGTTGAAGTTATTCACCGTATACCCCAACCGCTTACTCAGCATCGTGGAACCTACCACTGGAGAAAGAAACCTCACCCACAGAGCATCAGTCTCAAGCTTATCGATCACATCATTGGGCAGGGTCAAAAAGTATTTGTCGGCATTCCCTAATACACGCAGCATCAAACGCTCAACAAGTACACTTCCACCGTCCATATACGTCGGCTGTGAATCTTTATCGAAGCCCGCTTTCTCCAGATTTATTGACAGCACAAACAATGCAAACACAAGCGCAATAGCAAATACCCCACCCGCATATATCAATCGAAACTTAGCTTTGCGATGAAAAATTGCGATTGCCACAAAACTACTGTAAAGGGCTTCAAGCATGGCAAACTTCGCACCGTTCACAGCCGAGCTCAATACAGCAATTAAAAGGATAAAAAATATCAGCGCGTAATATTTAATGCCCAGACGCCTATACGTCAGCCATTGCTTGCACACCAGCAGTGTCAAGTACGCAATTACAAAAACTCTGACACCGTCCGCGACACGTACAAAAGCACCATAGCCACGATTCTGTTCAAACCTGTTAGTTTCGGCTGTAATACCCAAACCAATTTGCAGAACCAGAAAAACAAGTAATAAAATATAGACACATAGCAAAACATAAAACTCTACGATACCGCTCCCCTTAGGAATCAGGAGCACATTGACTGCCTTAAACAATCGTATCGGAGAACGCACAATAAACGCCCTAAAGCTCACAATAAATAACACTGCATAGCCAAAGACTGTATAAAAAAGAAAATCAGATATCAGACCTAGTGCGTAAAGCCCGATGATAATCCCATAGGAGGTGCCAAAGGTGAATGTAAAATAGAAATGCAGCGGATCCAGATACGCCGCTGGCGCCACCTTCCGTACGGACAAATAGAGTGCTAAACAGCAAGCAAACATCCATGTCAGAAAAAGAGGAAGATTATTGAAAAAAACAACAAAAAACTCACCCGAGCTCATTTTCCCTCTCTCACGATATAGTGTTTTGCTTTAGCACAGATCAGACTTGCCATCGCCATCAGGCCATACCCAAATGCTTTTGCACCTGAGCTGAACAATATAGATAGCGCCGTCCGCACGTCCAAACGCTTTAAAGCAACCAACGTATAAAACCCTACCGCAGTGCCCAATGCTCGGGGCTTAAGGTAGGCAGGTGTTAAAACAATCAAACTCTGGCGAACAATTTTAAAATGCCGCAACATATTTTTATAGCTATTGGATCCATGTTGCCGATAACGAACCACATTTATTTCCGGCTTAAACAGGAAGTCCTTATCACACTCCGGATACAGAGTGAGCAGCTTGACAAACGTCGGGAAATCATCAAGCGTCAGCTTGTTATCCCACCCCCCTATCGCCTTGAGGGCAGCAACCCTGAAAACCGTAGACTGTAGGAGTATCGGCGATGGGTACCTGAGAAACATTTCAGCTTCCCGATCACAGCCTTTCATTTTAAAAAAACGGTTTTGAGCAGCTCCATAGATAGGGGTTTCGGATTGACCACCCTCTTCAAAAAAATTGACCCCGCCACCCACACAAAAATTTAAAGATGGATCTTGGTCTAACGCGTTAATACAACTCACCAGTCCCTCGGGACACGGTATATCATCTGATGCAACAAAATAAATGTATCCCTCAGCTGACATCGCAAGCCCTAGATTCAACGAGGACACTAAACCGGCATTCTTCTTAGTCACCAGTTCAATCGCAACAAAGGGGTGGGCTTCAACAAATTTAGAAACCCTCTCTGCTGTAGCGTCAACTGAACCATCATCGACCACGATAACTTTAAAATCAGGAAGCTCAATCTTAACGATGGACTCCAGGCATTCAATTATAAAGTCTTCGTGATTATACGCGGGAACAATGACTGTTAACATTTCTCTCCCATACCCACTGATTTATTCTTGAGTGTATAGTTAACGCACACCACAACAACTGCCCAATAGCATGCATAATTTACTGTATAAGCCATCGCAGTACCTACCAGCCCGTACTTATCGCACAGCAGCCTTGTCAATACATAAAGCGTGATTGAAAAGACAATCTCCGTCACCATAAACAGCTTAAACATGGCTTTACCCAGCATCACATAGGCAAACAACCAACTGCATATCTTCATGATGTCGCCCACCACCTGCCAGCCGAAAAGCTCGCGCATGGGTGCAAACTCGCTAGAAAATAACACTTGGATAATGAAGTCTTTTAATAGGTAAATAATCAATGCTGCAACGACCGTGAACGGCACAATTATTTTATAACCGTTCAAGATCTCTTTCTTAATATCAGACAGCCCGACGAGCTCTGATAAACGCGGTAAATAATAAACACTCAGCGTGGTGGTCATCAGCATCAGGTAGGCGGCACTGAGTCGCCACATGGCCTCCCAGTAGCCAGCCGCCTCCCAGCTTATGCTTTCTCCCAAGTAATCACGAATGAGAATTTGGCAGACCGGCATGCAGGCCGCAGACGTGAGAGCCATGGCCGTAAACTTGCTCAAGTTCAGGGCCGTTTCTTTATCCACACGACCGAACAAGTATCTAACTTTGAACCAGGGACGCGTGGTGCACAGATACAACGTAATGAAAAAGCTCAGCGACTGGTACACCGCCAATGCAACTAAAGCACCGTACAAACCAAAGTAGATCGTAAGGCCACCGGTGACCAATAGCGCAAAGATACTCCCGGCAATATTGGCGGTCACATAAAGAACAATTTCTTTTTTGCCGTTCAGAATCGCCAACAACAATGTGTTCAACGTGAAGAAAGCCAAGGTCGCAGCAAACCAGATGAACACACCATTGAGCGCCCTGTCCTTAAGAAAGAACGCTGCCAGTTCGTGACTAAAATAAACAATCACCAACGCTGTCAACACGCTACCCACTAAGGCGATTGTGCCTGATGCCTGCCAGACTCTGCGTTGCTTTTCTTCGTCTGCATGGTACTGCGCTGTATATTTCGTGACCCCCGTGTTAATCGCCCCACTGGAAAAGGTAGTAATCATTTGTACAGCATTTTGAAACTGCCCTAACGCTGCATAGCCTGATGGCCCTACATACAGCGCCAGGACTTTATTAATCCCCAGCAGGGTCAGCATTTTTATCAGTACTGCGATGCCATTCAACAAGCCGGTTCTAATAAGATTCATAGTACTAATCGCGTACCGCAAAGGTGTTGCACGCACTGATCACAGCCGTGACTTGTTCGTCGGTCAATGTCGGTCCCATTGGCAGGCTAACGACTTGATCGTGAATCAGCTCTGAGACAGGCAGCGATAATTCGCTCAGCTCTTTATAAGCTTGCTGTTTGTGCGGTGGGATCGGGTAATGAATCAGTGTCTGCACACCTTGCGTCTGCAAGTACTGCTGGAACTCAGAACGGTGCGCACTGCGGATGACAAAAAGGTGCCATGCATGCTGACCCTGCTCTGGTACTTGCGGCAGAACGAGCAGCGGATTTTTGATTTCAGCTACGTACCGTTCGGCAATCTCGCACCGGCGCTGAGTTTCTTTATCCAGGTAGTTTAATTTCACACTCAAGACAGCCGCCTGAATCTCATCCAGGCGACTGTTCACGCCCTGATAAAGATTGCGGTACTTTTCATGAGAGCCGTAGTTTCTGAGTGCCAGTACCGTTTCTGCCAAGATCGGATCATTCGTGGTAATCGCGCCAGCATCGCCCAATGCGCCCAAGTTTTTGCCCGGATAGAAACTAAAACCAGCAGCATCGCCCCAGTTGCCTGCTTTTGTGCCGTCTATGTGAGCGCCATGAGATTGGGCACAGTCTTCTAGCACCAATAGATCGTGACGCTTGGCAAGCGTCATGAGAGCAGGCATGTCCACCAAACGGCCATATAGATGCACAGGCAAGATAGCCCGCGTTCTTGGCGTGATGGCTTTTTCAATCAACGTGACATCCAGGTTATACGTTTCTAGATCCGGCTCAACGAGCACTGGAACCAGGCCATTTGCCGAAATCGCCAAGATACTAGCAATGTAGGTATTGGCCGGGACGATCACTTCATCCCCGTCCTGAATTTTGCCCAGTACTTTCCAGGCAGACAGCACTAATGTCAGCGCGTCCAGACCATTGGCGACCCCGAGGCTGTACTCGGTGCCACAGTATTGCGCGAAAGCCGACTCGAAGGTTTTTAACTCATTGCCCTGAATGTACCAACCCGAATCTATTACACGGGAACAGGCCGCTTTCAGTTCATCAGCGTACTGAGCATTAATACTTTTCAAATCCAGGAACGGGATCATTTTTTTTACCACGCTGATGAAGTGACTGTTTTTTTCGAGAAAAGACTTATACACCGCAGGCGTCATTACAAAATAGTCATTGTCTGCATCCTCACGGACCTTCTGTGCGCCCAGACGCTCGTGAAACTTAATAACGCCTCCATTCTCCTTTCTCACTTCGAAATGGCAGGATTTGAATCCCAGCTCCTCGAAGCCTACGGCGTACACCAGCAATGCACTTTCAATTGCGGCCTTGGGTGTTTTGTCTTTATTGAGAATCCAGCTGCCCCAAGAAAAAGAAGCCCGCTCGGGCTGGAAATCGTACAAGCGCACAGTGCCGATCGGCACATTGTTATCGATGCGACGGATCACAAAATAAAATTCATGCCCTTGTGCTTCACGCAGCTTGTAATTTTTCAACCACTCCGCCTGGCTGGCAACACCACCCGTCACGTGTGACAAGTGCGTGTTATATGTCGGGTCCACGCGCAAGGAGTGTATAAACTGCGCATCGTCGGGAACGGCAAGATCCAAGCGTATCGTTTTGCCTGATTTACTCTGCATCTTTACTTACCCATGACATGAACGATTCATAGTTACGAATATAATCACTCTCATCGTATTCATCACTTGCAAGCACCATCATCACGCAATCCGCAGAAAACTCATGCATCTCGTGCCAGATTTTGCTTTTGATCAACACGCCTTTGTCAGGTCGGTCTAACCAGATATCTTTTGTGCTCGTACCATCGTCCAGCATCATTCGGCATCGACCCGATATGCAGACAGCCATTTGATCCAATTGCTTGTGCGCGTGAAAGCCGCGGCTGATATTTTCTTGCGTGCCAAACAGGTAATAAACCCTTTTGATCGTAAAGGGCACGGCCAGGCCGCGGGTTAAGGCAACCAGGCTACCCCGCTCATCACCGATAACTTTCAGGGTTCGAACTTCATCCGTTGACTCGGCCAGCCACGATGGAAGTTCTGCCTGCTCTAACCGTGGTGCAATCTGGTCTTTATCACTGACCAGATAGTCTTCTAACGCAGGCCACTTAATGGCCAGCGTCGCATCATTCCAAAGCACGCTGCGCTCTGCATTTTTGTTGTAGAAGTTCGTGGTCTTGTAATGGAAATGGGTATTGTCTTCTAGTGCTACAAAACCATGTGCAAACCCTTCAGGTATCCACAGCATTTTTTTGTTTGATGCACTCAGCTCTACACCGATCCATTGGCCGAAGGTGGGTGAACCCACCCGAATATCCACGGCAACATCGAACGCAGCACCTTGCGTCACGCTCACCAGCTTGCCTTGTGCAAAAGGCTCAAGCTGGTAATGCAGGCCGCGCAGCGCGCCTTTCTTTGAGCACGACTGATTGTCTTGTACAAACGGCTTGGGAATGGGGAGGCCCAACTGAAAAAGTCCGTCTGCGAAACGCCGCTCATTGAAGCTTTCCATAAACCAACCGCGGTCATCTTCGAACACTTTAGGTTCGATCAACACTACGCCTGGCAAGGCCGTCTGGACGAAATTCATCAGGCTGATTTCTCCGACAACAGTTTGTAGAGGTATTGGCCATAGCCTGTTTTCTTGAGTTTTTCTGCCTGAGCACGTAGCACGTCAGCTGTAATCCAGCCGTTATTGAATGCAATCTCTTCAAGGCACGCCACTTTCAAGCCCTGACGCTGCTCGATGGTATGCACGAAATGACTCGCTTCGAGCAGGGACTCGTGAGTGCCAGTGTCTAACCAGGCAAACCCGCGCCCCAACATTTCTACGGTCAAACCTTTCTGGTCCAGATAGGCGCGATTCACGTCTGTAATTTCAAGCTCACCGCGCGGGGACGGTTTTATATTTTTGGCAATTTCTACTACTTGGTTGTCGTAGAAATACAAACCCGTTACCGCATAGTTTGACTTCGGCTTTTCAGGTTTCTCTTCAATACTTAATGCACGGCCCGTAGCGTCAAACTCGACAACACCAAAGCGCTCGGGGTCAGAAACATGATAACCAAACACCGTTGCACCACTGGCCTGCGACATTGCACTGCGCAAGTTATCCGAGAAGTGCTGACCGTAAAAAATGTTGTCGCCAAGAATCAAACAAACCGGGTCATTACCAATGAATGCTTCACCAATGATAAAGGCCTGCGCCAGGCCATCAGGGCTTGGCTGCTCTGCGTAGCTAAGTTCAATACCGTACTGGCTGCCATCCCCCAATAATTTCTTGAAGCACGGCAGATCTTCAGGCGTCGAGATGATCAGAATTTCACGCATGCCGGCCAGCATGAGCACGGACAGCGGGTAGAAGATCATAGGCTTGTCGTAGATCGGCAACATCTGCTTGGACACGCCCAAGGTCAGCGGGTGCAGGCGTGTACCTGAACCACCTGCGAGGATGATGCCTTTACGGTTGATGGTGTTCATCTCTTGAACAATTCCTTATCTATTCAGTTCAACACCTGTAACGCTGACAGGCGAATGGTTGAGTTCTATTCTTGATTAAACACGCTACCGCCCCAGGATTGATCGTCAATTTCCTGAGAACGGTTTTAAATTCATCATTGCCCAGGCACGAAGCCTGAGGACAGCTTAGCGGCCAGCAATACGGGTTATGGGCAAAGTAATCTGTTGCTGCTGGTTCATCAAATGAATCAGCAATACCACTCTTTCATTCCCATCCATCGCCACGAAAATAGACTCAACGCCTTCGAAACCCTCATCAAGGATCGTGACTTCATCTCCGGGGCGATAGGCAGGAATCACATGCGTCTGCGCACGCAATTGCAGATGGGTTATCAACGCATGACTTACTGCCAAGGGCCGCCCGCCGAAAGCAACCACTCGGCTCACACCACGGGTTGAACGCAAAGGTGCCCAATTGGCGTCATGTGGCATGCGAATGAAAAGATAGCCCGGGAACAAGGACTCTTCGATGAGCCGCTGCTTGCCACGCAATTGTCGTTCACGTCGACACGTGGGGCGTGAGCACACGTAGCCCTGACGCACGAGATTGTCTTCTGCTCGTTCATCCTGTTTGGGCTTGCATTGCACCAAGTACCAGTCGCCTTGCGCGGCAAGACTGGGTACCCGCTGCACAGTGGCTAGGCGCTTATCCATGGACCATTCATTTATGCGTACTTCCGTGATTTTTCATCGTGCTTGTCGTTGCTTCGACAGCAAGTCGCAGTGTTTTTATCGTGATTGTGTGCATGTTGGCTGGCTTTTATCAGTCCGAGGGAATCAACAGGTTAACTGGCAGACTTTGAGTGCGGTACAACGCTTGCAGTTCAATCGCTAATGCCTCTTTTGCAGGCATCTCACCATGCACCAGGCGTATCTCCTCAGGCCACTGCCCTATCCTTGAGACGAAATGCAGTAAATCCTGCTGATCCGCATGTGCTGAATACCCGCCTATGCTGGTGATTCCTGCGCGAATAATACAGCGCTGGCCTTCCAATTCAACATAACCCCCACGGGGGCCAAATTTTTGTATGGCCGCACCAGGCGTGCCTTTTGCCTGATAACCGATAAAGAGTACGTTATGCCTGGGGTTTTCGAGCATAGCCTTCAGATAATTAACGATGCGGCCATTGGAGCACATGCCATTTGCAGCAATCACAATCGCCGGACGACCGGTGCTCTTGAGGTAGTTGACGGTTTGAAGGTGTTTCTTATGACTGTCGATGGTGATCAGCTGTGTAAACCGAAGTGGCTTACGACCACCTTTTAGACGCTGTTGCGCTCCATCCGCCCAAAAGCGTTCCAGGCTTTGATATTCATCTGTTAGCCGACTGGCCAGTGGCGAATCGAGAATGATCGGTAACTCTGGCCAATTGACGGGTAGCGTGCGGTCTACATCATCTGCGCCAGGCAAGTTCGCAAGCAGCGATTTACGATGGAGAATATCTTCGATTTCGTAAAGCAACTCTTGAGTACGCCCCAGACTGAACGCAGGAATCAAGAGCGTGCCGTGATCTGCCAACGCTTTATCAATGGCACTTTCAAGCCGTGCCTGGCGGGTAGAACGGTCTTCATGCAGGCGATCGCCATAAGTGCTTTCAAGTACCAGCACGTCGGCTTTTTCGGGCGACACGGTGGCTGCCAGTAAAGGCGCATTCGAAGCCCCCAAATCGCCGGAAAAAACGATCCGCCGGTTCACGTTTAATTGGGGGTAGGTAAGGTCACACTCCACATAGGCAGAACCCAATATATGACCAGCCTTTTGCAAACGGATCCGCGCCAGTAGCTCACCACTTTGCTCGATGACGAACCATTGATTGAAGGGCAAAGCGACAATCTGCTGTTGTACGCGCTTCACGTAACGCTTGATCTCCCTTTCGTCACGACTGAAGTCAAGCTTGAACGCATCCTCCAGCACTAATGGCAATAACTGCGCTGAAGGTTCACTGCAGAAAATTGGACCTTTGAAGCCTGCGGCCAACAAGTAAGGAATGCGCCCAATGTGATCCGCGTGCACATGGGTGACCACCAAGGCTTTAACATCACCCACTTCAAAAGTAATAGCTGGCGTTTGCTCTTCACCGCCTCTACCAAGCGACTTGTCGCCACCTTGAAACAACCCACAGTCTATTAGCAGGCTGCTGTAGGCATCCATCTTCAATTGGTGACATGAACCTGTGACGCCCGTGACAGCGCCATGGTGAATGATGTTCGGGTAAGGCATAAGCTTGCTCTCGATACAGCTCCATGAAGAGGCAATTAGCCCACAAGTGAGACTGGGATTCAGCCAGTCTCGGGGCCGATCAGGATCGATCGTTTTGCAAGACTTTTCCGCTACCCTTTTCACTTGACAATTTTGCTGTCATTACCGGCGAGCCAACCCCTGACAACTGAGCGCGGCGCGTGCCAAGCAAATGACGTATCAACACGATCAGAACGCCCAATATGGCACCCAGCAGCACCCCCAAAGCAAGGATCAGTGCCTTTTGGGGCTTAACGGGACGCATAGGTTCCAGGGCTTTACGGTCCACAGACACAAGCTTCAGATTGGAAATATCGAGATTGCTCAAGTTGCCAAGCCGCACCACTTCCGCACGCAGTGGTTCAACACCACTCAGGAAGACGTCTTCGTTTTGACGCTGCTTGAGAACCTCGACTTCACGATTGCTTTGCAGCAATTGCAATTCGCGAGCAATTTGAGCAATGCGCCCCTCAGTAAAGTCATCGGTTTTGCGCTGTTGCAGTGCCGAGCGCTCGGCCTCAAGCGCTTCGACGCCCATAAAGTACAACGGGATTTGCTGGTTGTTGATTTCAGTGCGCATAACACTGGAATCACCCATACGGGCTGAATCACCCAGCGCAGAAGGTGTCGTCGGTTTTTGAATACCCAATGACTTTGCGATCCCGATCGCTTCAGTCAGTTGTGCCATACGGTCTGTACGCACAACTTTGAGCTGTTGGCGCAGCGCTTTGAGTTCATCTTGCAATTGCGCCCGCTTCAGATTGTCCGCTTCTTGAAGTTTGGCGATACGCGCCTCTTTGCCCATCTCGTAACTTGAGCGTGCGGCATCGATCTTACCTTTCAATTCGGTCAACCGATTATTGACGATCACTTTCAGGTCAGAGGCGATCTGTTCACGTTCAGCCTTGACTGCATAGTCGACAAAACCATTAAGGATCTGTACGCCATCAACGCCCTTGGGATAGTTCAACTCCAAGGCAATAAACGCACTTAAAGAATCTGCTTTTTTCGGATCGGGCAGGACAAGCTTCAACGAGTCTCGATTGAACTCCTCGAAGCTCTGCTCGAGGGTTCGCCCCGGGCGTTTGAACTGGGTAAACAGCTCTTGATTGTCACGGAAAAAACCTAACCTTGAATCATAAGACTCAAGGCTTGCACCCACTTTCAGCAATGCCTCACTCGGGGGGAGCGTGTAAACGCCTGACCGATTGAGCGCATCAAGCTCATTGATGGCGGCAGGCCGCAGTACGCTGGTGACTTGGTATTCAGGGGTTATAGCATAGACATAGCCCAATGCAACTAGCCCGCTGATGACCGTGGCGGCGATGATAATTTTCTTTTGCTGCCAAATAGCCTGGAACAAAGCAAACAGATCAATCTCATCCGACGATGAGCCACCGGGTATACGAGAAATACTAGTCACAACAAGGGCCTGCCTTCAAAAAGAAACTGCGGGCTCGTCATGCAGAAATTTTCTAACGTGCTTGGATTTGGTTTTTATTTTCTATCGGGTATTGGCATCACTGCGCACCAGATGAAGCACAAAAAATAGCTGGCAATCGAGAACAGCACGCATTCTGCCAGTATTACCAAACAATACAAGACTTGACAGTATGTAGGCATTTTCCTCCGACAAGACGCACAGATTGATCCGCACATACCCTACGAAGCAACTCGACACATCAATGCCCGGAAAACACCGTACTCACACAGCCCAATCAGATCTGCAGGGTTAAACAGTCCGCAATTTGCGTTTCAGCACGGCAGATTTGCGCCAGTAGGCCAAGTAACCCAAGAGCGGACCAATCAGCAACCCGACCAGCAGCGCTCCGACAAAGAACAAAGAGGCTGGCAACTGAGGGGTGTGCCAGCCAAAAAAAGTCAATGATGCGGGCTGCTGGTTTTCGAGTATGAAAATAATTACACCAAAGAAAACCAACAGTGCGACTACCCCAACAGCCGTGCGTTTAAAGCCACGCATGAGCGCCTCCTTCTTCCTTAAGGATCAAAGATCATCTTCCTCATCTTCGTTTACCCGATCGCGCAATTCCTTGCCCGGCTTGAAGTGAGGCACGAACTTACCGTCAAGACTGACAGACTGGCCGGTCTTTGGATTACGCCCAACACGGGGAGCACGGTAGTGAAGTGAGAAACTGCCAAAGCCACGGATCTCGATACGATCCCCTGTCGCCAGGCATTGTGACATTTGTTCAAGCATAGTCTTGATGGCAAGCTCCACATCTTTAGAGGAGAGCAGCCCTTGATGGGTGACAATTCGTTCGATCAACTCCGACTTCGTCATATTTTTCCCTTCTTTTTCAAGCAGCTAGATCAGCGCTCCGAAGGTTTTAGCATGATCAAATGATTTTGAACAGCCCAGGGATTGACTTATCTTCAGGAATATTGAAGGAACTTTTCATGAACCACCTTTGGCCGACTGCATCACGAGGCTGGGTGCAGCTGATACTCAGCGAAGCGATTCCTGACAGAAGCAATATTTATTAGCAGCCCACGACCACCCACATCGCCTCCCACCCACATGCGTCTCGCCCCTCCACCTTTTGAAGCCCCAGCAACCAACATTGCTGGATAACGCTGTCTCCAGCCTCCGACTACCAAAGCCATAGGTGCGTTTGCGCATCAAATCGCAGGCACAAAAAAGGGCGACCTAAGTCGCCCTTTTTCATGGTCAATCAGAACTTAGTTCTGTTTTTCCATTTGTGCACGCAGCAGGTCGCCCAGAGTGGTCGGACCAGCAGCGATCTCAGAGGTAGCTGGCTTGTCGCGCAGGCTCTGGATTGCTTCTTTCTCTTCAGCATCATCTTTCGACTTGATGGAGAGTTGGATTACGCGGCTTTTACGATCAACGCTGATGATCTTGGCTTCTACTTCTTCGCCTTCTTTCAGAACGTTGCGCGCGTCTTCAACGCGGTCACGGCTGATTTCGGAGGCTTTCAGAGTCGCTTCGATATCGTTGGCCAGAGTGATGATGGCGCCTTTAGCGTCAACTTCTTTCACGATGCCCTTAACGATTGCGCCTTTGTCGTTCTCTTGAACGTACTCGGAGAACGGATCGCTTTCCAGCTGCTTGATACCCAGGGAGATGCGCTCACGCTCTGGATCAACAGACAGGATAACGGTGTCCAGCTCGTCGCCCTTCTTGAAACGACGTACGGCTTCTTCGCCCACTTCGTTCCAGGAGATGTCGGACAGGTGAACCAGGCCGTCGATGCCGCCGTCCAGACCAATGAAGATACCGAAATCGGTGATCGACTTGATGGTGCCGGAGATTTTATCGCCCTTGTTGAACTGGCCAGAGAAATCTTCCCATGGGTTAGATTTGCACTGCTTGATGCCCAGGGAGATACGACGACGCTCTTCGTCGATGTCCAGAACCATAACTTCCACTTCGTCGCCGACTTGTACGACTTTCGAAGGGTGGATGTTTTTGTTGGTCCAGTCCATTTCGGAAACGTGTACCAGACCTTCAACGCCTTCTTCCAGCTCAGCGAAGCAGCCGTAGTCGGTCAGGTTGGTTACACGCGCGGTAACGCGAGTGCTTTCTGGGTAACGGGCTTTGATAGCAACCCATGGATCTTCGCCCAGCTGCTTGAGGCCCAGGGAAACACGATTGCGCTCGCGATCGTACTTCAGAACCTTGACATCGATCTCGTCGCCAACGTTGACGATTTCGGAAGGATGCTTGATACGCTTCCAAGCCATGTCGGTGATGTGCAGCAGGCCATCGACGCCACCCAGATCGACGAATGCGCCGTAATCCGTGAGGTTTTTAACGATACCTTTAACTTGCTGACCTTCTTGCAAGGATTCCAGCAGCGCTTCACGCTCTGCCGAGTTCTCTGCTTCAAGTACGCTGCGACGCGAAACAACAACGTTGTTGCGCTTCTGGTCAAGTTTGATGACCTTGAATTCCAGCTCTTTGCCTTCCAGGTGCGTGGTGTCGCGCACTGGACGAACGTCAACCAGAGAACCTGGCAGGAACGCACGGATGCCGTTAACGTCGACAGTGAAGCCGCCTTTAACCTTACCGTTGATAACGCCCTTAACCACTTCTTCTGCTGCGAAGGCTGCTTCCAGAACGATCCAGCATTCAGCGCGCTTGGCTTTTTCACGGGACAGTTTGGTTTCGCCAAAGCCGTCTTCGACCGCGTCCAGCGCAACGTGAACTTCATCACCGATGTTGATGTTCAGTTCGCCAGCGTCGTTGTGGAACTGCTCCAGCGGGATGAGGCCTTCAGACTTCAAACCAGCGTGAACGGTTACCCAACCAGCTTGGTAATCGATATCAACGATGATAGCGGTGATGATAGAGCCTGCCTGAAGATTCAGGGTTTTTAGGCTTTCTTCAAAGAGTTCTGCAAAGCTTTCGCTCATTTTAATTCCTGTTGATCTAGGGCGAAGGAATACGCCCATCTGCCACATTCCAGACAATGTGGGTTACGTTCATATAAAAGAAGGCATGCAGGACTATTTCTGGTCTCCTGCACGCTTTCTTGGTCATCTGGCGATATCGCGCTGGGCGATCTCGCTTCTGATGCGTTCAAGCACCTGCTCGACAGATAACTCCGTAGAGTCTAGCTGTATGGCATCAGCCGCCGGCTTGAGCGGGGCTATTGCACGCTGCGTGTCACGCTCATCGCGGACACGTATCTCGTCCAGCAGACGCGGGAGACTAACATCATCGCCCTTAGCCTTCAACTGCAAGTAACGGCGCCGAGCGCGCTCTTCGGCGCTGGCCGTCAGAAAAATTTTCAGTGGCGCCTCTGCAAAAACCACCGTCCCCATGTCACGACCATCAGCAACCAAGCCAGGAAACTCCTGAAAAGCACGCTGACGCTCCAGCAAAGCCGCGCGAACAGCGGGCAAAGCAGCAACTTCGGACGCCCCGGCGGCTACATCCTCATTGCGAATATCCTGGGTGACATCTGCGCCCTCAAGAACAATCTTGGCTGGCGTACCTTCTGTCGCCCCGACGAATTGCACGTCCAGATGCCTGGCCAACTGACTCAACGTCGCTTCGTTTTCTACACCTACCTTCACACGATGATTGTGGGCAGCCAATGCCAGCAAACGGTACAAGGCACCCGAATCCAGCAGGTTCCAGCCCAATTCCTTGGCCAGGCGCGCCGCGACCGTCCCTTTCCCCGAACCGCTCGGGCCATCAATGGTGATCACCGGCGCCTGATTCATCACGATTGCGCCTCTTGCGCTACACGCATGCCAACTTGTTTGCATAAGGCCAGAAAGTTCGGGAACGAGGTGGCGACGTTGGCGCAGTCATGGATACGGATAGGTGCAGTTGCGCGCAGCGAGGCCACACTGAATGCCATCGAGATCCGGTGGTCACCGTGACCGTGAACCTCGCCCCCACCGATGGAGCCGCCATCAATGATGATGCCGTCCGGGGTTGGCTCGCACTTCACACCCAAAGCCAGCAAGCCATCTGCCATGACCTGAATGCGATCGGACTCCTTAACCCGCAACTCCTCCGCGCCCCGCAGGATCGTGCGCCCTTCAGCGACCGCAGCCGCTACGAACAATACCGGGAACTCATCAATGGCCAACGGCACCAAGGCTTCAGGAATTTCGATGCCTTTGAGCCTGGCTGCACGTACATGCAGATCCGCGACAGGCTCGCCGCCCACTTCCCGCTCGTTTTCAAGGGTGATATCAGCCCCCATCAAACGCAGGATGTCGATTACGCCGGTACGGGTCGGGTTGATGCCGACATGCTCAAGCACCAGATCAGAACCTTCAGCGATCGAGGCCGCCACCAGGAAGAAGGCCGACGAGGAAATATCGCCCGGCACTTCAATGTGTGTCGCTGTCAATGTGTGACCCGACTCAACAGATGCCGTTGCCCCGTCAACAGTTACCGGGTAGCCGAAACCGCGCAGCATGCGCTCGGTGTGGTCACGGGTCGGCGCCGGCTCTGTGACGGAGGTTTTGCCCTCAGCGTACAAGCCGGCCAGCAGCAGGCAGGACTTCACCTGAGCACTGGCCATCGGCAAGGTGTAATCCATGCCCTTGAGCTTGTGACCGCCACGAATGGTCATCGGCGGACGACCCTCGGCAGCCGTCTCAATGACCGCGCCCATTTCGCGCAACGGATTGGCCACCCGATTCATTGGACGCTTGGTGAGCGACGCATCACCGGTCAGGGTGGTATCGAAGGGTTGAGCAGCCAACAAACCCGACAACAGGCGCATCGATGTCCCGGAGTTGCCCAGATAAATTGGACCAGGCGGCGCTTTCAAGCCATGCAGGCCAACCCCATGAATGGTCACGCGACCATGATGCGGACCTTCGATGACCACGCCCATGTCACGGAATGCCTGCAAGGTTGCCAGGGCGTCTTCACCCTCAAGGAAACCTTCCACTTCTGTGGTGCCTTGCGCCAAAGAACCCAGCATGATCGAACGGTGAGAAATGGATTTATCGCCTGGTACACGAATCCGGCCAGTTGCTTGGCCACCAGGGTTTGCCAGGAAAATCAGATCTTTAGAATTCATAGGGTCCACATATGCCCGGCGGGCCAGGATTTTACCGAAATGCTCGCGGGCAACCCGGGCGCGCGTGAACACGCCCAATAGCTGGTGCCCGTCCCCTGCATCGACCGCGTCGCGCAAGGCGTCGAGATCAGTGCGAAATGTATCCAATGTGCGCAGCACCGCCTCGCGGTTCGCAAGGAAGATGTCATGCCACATCACCGGGTCGCTACCTGCGATTCTTGTGAAATCGCGGAAGCCACCCGCTGCGTAACGAAAAATGTCGAGGTTCTCATTGCGCTTGGCAAGTGAGTCAACCAAACCGAAGGCCAGCAAGTGTGGCAAATGGCTAGTGGCCGCCAGGACTTCATCGTGACGTTCAACTTGCATATGCTCGACGTCAGCCCCAAGGGCACGCCACATTGCGTCAACCACAGCCAACGCAGCAGCATCGGTCTCGGCCACCGGCGTCAAAATAACTTTGTGCCGCTCGAACAGGCTGGCATTGGACGCTTCCACGCCGCTCTGCTCTGACCCTGCAATCGGATGCCCCGGTACGAATCGCGCCGGCATGCCACCAAATGCCTGAGTTGCCGCACGCACGACATTGCCTTTGGCACTGCCCACGTCGGTCAGTATCGCCGGTCCCAGATCCATCCCCGCCAACAGGGCGAGCATTTTTTCCATCGCCAGGATCGGCACGGCCAACTGAATCACATCAGCGCCCTTGCACGCCAGCGCCAAATCAGTTTCACAGCGATCGACCACGCCCAGCTCAATAGCCAGTACGCGTGACGCCGCGTCGAGATCGACGCCCACCACCTCTGCGCACAAACCACTTTCACGCATGCCCTTGGCGAAAGAGCCGCCAATCAGACCCAATCCAACCACCACCAAGCGCCCAAAAACAGGCCTGACACTCTGACTCGACATAACATCAACCACGAACAAGCACCTTGGCCAACGCCTCAAGCAAGCGAATGTTTTCCGCTGGCGTACCAATCGTGATGCGCAAGTGGTTCGGCATGCCGTAGTTGGCCACCGGACGCACAATCACACCTTCACGCAGCAGACCCTGATACACAGGCGCTGCCTCTTGCCCAAGGTCCAATGCAATAAAGTTGCCTTTGGAAGCAATCCAGCTCAAACCCAATACCTGGAAGCCATCCTGCAATTGCTGCATCCCGGCGTCGTTCAGACGGCGGCTTTGTGCCAGGTAATCCGTGTCCTGCAGTGCTGCGCAAGCAGCGGCCAACGCCAGACTGTTCACGTTGAATGGCTGCCTGACGCGGTTCAACACATCAGCCACAACGGCTGTCGACAGGCTGTAGCCAACACGTAACGCCGCCAGGCCGTATGCCTTGGAGAACGTACGCGACACCAGCAGGTTTGGATAGGCGGACAAAAACTCGAGACCATCCGGCAAGTCACCGCCGTCTGCGTATTCGATATAGGCCTCATCCAGCACCACCAGCACTCCCGGTGGAACGTCCTGCAAAAACTCGTTCAACGCATCTGTATCGAACCAGGTCCCTGTCGGATTATTCGGATTGGCGATGAACACCACGCGCGTGTTGCAGTCGATTGCAGCCAACATGGCAGGCAAATCATGGCCCCATGCCTTGGCTGCAACAACACGGGCTTGCGCCCCCACCGCCTGGGTCACAATCGGATACACCGCAAAGGCATGTTCACTGAACACGGCATTCAAGCCCGGCGCCAGATAGGCGCGCGCCACCAGCTCCAAAATGTCATTGGACCCATTACCCAGCGTGACCTGATCCATCTGCACATCACAGCGCTCGGCCAGCAAGCTTTTGAGCGCAAAGCCATTGCCATCGGGATACCGCGTTAGCTCAGCCAGCGCATCATTTATAGCTGCCAGTGCCCTGGGGCTGGCGCCCATAGGGTTTTCGTTGCTCGCCAATTTGACGATGGTTTCAGGGCTAATGCCCAGCTCACGCGCCAACTCGTCCACAGGCTTGCCCGGGACGTAAGGCGAAAGTTGTTGCACGCCCGGCTGTGCCAGGGCGAGAAAATCACCGCTCATGTCAAACCGCCTTAAAGAACCGCTTTGGGGTAGGAGCCCAATATTTTGAGCGCTACCGCTTCCTGACTGATTTGCTCCAGCACACTTTTGACCAACGGGTCGCGGTGATGGCCTGCAAAGTCGATGAAGAAAACATAGGTCCATTTACCACTGCGCGAAGGGCGGGTCTCGATGCGCGTAAGGTCGATGCCGTTTTCATGGAATGGCACCAATAACTCATGCAGCGCACCAGGACGGTTGCTCATCGACACAATGATCGAGGTTTTGTCATCACCGGTTGGGGGTACTTCCTGGTTACCGATCATCAAAAACCGCGTGGAGTTGTCCGGACGGTCTTCGATTTTTTCAGCCAGCCGCGTCAAGCCATACAGGCCCGCAGCCATATCGCCAGCAATTGCCGCCGAGTTCCACTCACCCTTCACTCGCTTGGCGGCTTCGGCATTGCTCGATACAGCGATGCGCTCAACATTGGGGTAGTGCGCATCCAGCCACTTGCGGCACTGGGCCAGCGACTGGGCATGGGAGTAGATACGGCTGATGCTGTCGGTCTTGGTGTTTTCACCCACCAGCAAATGATGGTGAATACGCAGCTCCACCTCACCACAAATGACCATGTCGTGCTCAAGGAAGCTGTCCAGCGTGTGGTTCACAGCGCCCTCGGTAGAATTTTCTACCGGCACCACACCAAAATTGACCGCCCCCGCTGCCACTTCGCGAAACACCTCATCAATCGCAGCCATCGGCTTGCTGATGACTGCATGGCCGAAGTGTTTCATGGCGGCGGCTTGCGTGAACGTGCCTTCAGGCCCCAAATAAGCCACCTTGAGCGGTTGCTCCAGTGCCAGGCACGACGACATGATTTCGCGGAACAAGCGCGCCATCTCTTCGTTACCGAGCGGGCCCTTGTTGCGTTCCATCACACGCTTGAGCACCTGAGCTTCACGCTCAGGCCGATAAAACACTGGCACTTCGCCTTCAGCCAGAGACGCCATTTTGACCCGCGCCACTTCTTGCGCACAGCGCGCACGCTCACTGATCAACTCCAGAACCTTTTCGTCCAGGTTGTCGATGCGTACACGTAACGCCTTGAGTTCTTGCTCTGACATCAACCGTGTTCCTTCTCGAACTCTGCCATGTAGCCAACCAGCGCGTTGACCGCGTTGATATCCACTGCGTTATAGATAGAAGCGCGCATGCCGCCTACCGAACGGTGACCTTTGAGGTTCAACAAGCCACGCGCCTCGGCACCGGCCAGGAACGGCTTGTCGAGGCGGTCATCTGCCAGACGGAACGGCACGTTCATCCAGGAGCGGTCAGGCTTGTTGATCGGGTTGCTGTACAAGCCGCTGGCATCAATGAAGTCATACAGCGTGCGTTTTTTGACTTCGTTAAGCTTGCCGATAGCGTCTACGCCGCCCTGCTCCTTGAGCCACTCAAACACCAGACCCGACAAGTACCAGGCCAAGGTGGGCGGCGTGTTGTACATCGAGCCATTATCGGCCGCGACCTTGTAATCGAGCATGGTCGGGCAGATCGAGCGCGCACGGCCCAGCAAGTCTTCGCGAATGATGTTAACCACAATACCGCTGGGGCCAATGTTCTTCTGGGCACCTGCGTAAATCATGCCAAAACGCGAAACATCCACGGGACGCGACAGAATGTCCGAAGACATATCTGCAACCAGCGGTACATCGCCCGTCTCGGGAATCCAGTCAAATTCCAGGCCACCAATGGTTTCGTTTGGCGCGTAATGCACATAGGCCGCGTTCTTGGTCAGATTCCATTCGTTTTGACCCGGGATCGCGAAGTAGTCGTACGGCTTGGCCGTTGCCGCCACGTTGACCGAGCCAAAGCGCGAAGCTTCTTCGATGGCTTTTTGCGACCAGATACCGGTATCGATGTAGTCCGCTGTGCCGGTTTCAGGCAGTAAATTCAGCGGGATCTGAGCAAATTGCTGGCTCGCGCCGCCTTGCAGAAACAGAACCTTGTAGTTCGAGGGGATAGACAGCAGGTCACGCAGGTCCTGCTCAGCCTTGGTTGCAATGGACACGAACTCATCGCTGCGATGGCTCATTTCCATAACCGACAGGCCCTTGCCATGCCAGTCGAGCAACTCGGACTGGGCACGCAACAGGACAGCTTCAGGAAGCGCAGCTGGACCTGCGCAGAAGTTATAGGCTCGTTTGCTCACATCCACTCTCGCTCTGATTTGGTGGGTCACGCCATAAATCGATGGGCGTTACGCAGTGCTGCGAGACGGCAATCTTTTGTGTACACACCTGCATGGCAGATCAAAAGATCGCAGCCTCGCGCCGCTGCGCAACGCCTACACATACAACAAGGGGGCGAATCTTCATCCGCCCCCCTGTGTGTCCGCTTATTCTTGCGGCTGCTCTTCGTCAGCGCCAGCCTCTAGTGGTTGCTCGCCGTCGGCGGCATCCAGGAGGACCTCGCCGTCGATCTCAACACCCCCTTCAGACTCTTCACCCTCAAGCTCTTCGCCTTCTATTTCCGAAGGTTCCTGAACCCGCTCCAACCCGACCAGCGTTTCATCACTGGCCAGCTTGATCAGGGTGACGCCCTGAGTGTTACGCCCCAGACTCGACACTTCGTCAACACGGGTACGCACCAGGGTGCCCTGATCGGAAATCAGCATGATTTCTTCACCGTCCAGCACCTGAACCGCACCGACCAGACGGCCATTGCGCTCGTTGCTGACCATGGCAATCACGCCCTGACCGCCACGTTTGTACTCAGGGAACTCGCTGATCGCGGTGCGCTTGCCATAACCACGCGCCGAAGCGGTAAGGATCTGGCTGCCCTCTTCAGGAATCAGCATCGAAATCAGCTTCTGCCCTTCAGGCAGACGCATGCCACGCACGCCGCGAGCCGTACGGCCCATTGCACGCACATCGGACTCTTTGAAGCGCGTGACCTTGCCACCGTCAGAGAACAGCATGACTTCGCGCTCACCATCGGTGATGGCGGCACTGATCAGCACATCACCTTCGTCCAGCTCCAGAGCAATCAAACCCACACTGCGCTGACGGCTGAAGGATTCCAGCGGGGTCTTCTTCACGGTACCGTTCGCGGTAGCCATGAAGATGAAGTGACCTTCGGTGTATTCCTCAACCGGCAACATGGTGGTGATGTATTCACCCTCACCCAATGGCAGCAGGTTGACCAGCGGACGACCGCGTGCAGCACGGGAGGCTTCCGGGATTTCGTACGTCTTGAGCCAGTACACTTTGCCCTTGCTGGAGAACAGCAACAGCGTGGTGTGACTGTTGGCGACCAGCAGGTGAGCAATGTAGTCCTCATCCTTCACGCCAGTTGCCGATTTACCTTTACCGCCACGGCGCTGAGCCTGGTACGCAGCCAGCGGCTGGGTCTTGGCGTAGCCACCATGAGAAATGGTCACCACACGCTCTTCTTCCGGGATCATGTCACCCAGCGTCAGGTCAAGGCGGTGATCCAGGATCTCAGTGCGGCGCACGTCGCCGTATTCGGCACGGATGACTTCCAGCTCTTCGCGGATCACTTCCATCAGGCGCACGGCACTGTTGAGGATGCGGATCAGCTCACCGATCTGGTTGAGGATTTCCTGATACTCGGCCAGCAGCTTTTCATGCTCCAGGCCGGTCAGGCGGTGCAGGCGCAGCTCAAGGATCGCCTGGGCCTGTTCTGGCGACAGGAAATACTTGCCGTCGCGCAAACCGTATTGCGGGTCAAGGTTTTCAGGGCGGCACGAATCGGCACCGGCACGCTCAACCATCGCCACGACCGCCGTGGACTCCCAAGGTGTGCTGATCAGCGCTTCCTTGGCTTCCGACGGGGTTGGCGAAGCCTTGATCAGCGCAATCACCGGATCGATGTTGGACAAGGCAACCGCCTGACCTTCAAGGATGTGGCCCCGCTCACGGGCTTTGCGCAGTTCAAATACGGTACGACGGGTCACGACTTCGCGGCGGTGACGGACGAACGCTTCAAGCAGATCCTTGAGGTTCAGGATGCGCGGACGACCGTCGACCAGGGCAACGATGTTGATACCAAAGACGCTTTGCAGTTGGGTCTGGGCGTAAAGGTTATTGAGAATAACCTCCGGCACTTCACCGCGACGCAACTCGATCACTACACGCATGCCGTCTTTGTCAGACTCGTCGCGCAGCTCGGTGATGCCTTCGAGTTTCTTCTCTTTAACCAGCTCGGCGATCTTTTCGATCAATCGCGCCTTGTTCAACTGGTAGGGCAGCTCGGTGATCACGATCTGCTGGCGACCACCGACCTTGTCGATGTCTTCGATCATCGAGCGGGCGCGCATGTAAATACGGCCACGACCGGTGCGATAGGCTTCAATGATGCCCGCGCGACCGTTAATGATGGCAGCCGTCGGGAAGTCAGGCCCCGGAATGAACTGCATCAACTCATCGATGCTCAGCTCCGGGTTATCGATCAGCGCCAGGCAGCCGTCGATCACTTCACCCAGGTTATGCGGTGGAATATTGGTGGCCATGCCCACAGCGATACCGCTGGAACCGTTGACCAACAAGTTTGGAATGCGCGTTGGCATGACTGCCGGGATCATTTCCGTGCCGTCGTAGTTCGGCACCCAGTCCACGGTCTCTTTGTGCAAATCGGCCAGCAATTCGTGGGCCAATTTGGTCATGCGCACTTCGGTGTATCGCATGGCGGCAGCGTTGTCGCCGTCAACCGAACCGAAGTTACCCTGACCGTCTACCAGCAGGTAGCGCAGGGAGAATGGCTGAGCCATTCGAACGATGGTGTCGTAAACCGCAGTATCACCATGCGGGTGATACTTACCGATCACGTCACCGACCACACGGGCAGATTTCTTGTACGGCTTGTTCCAGTCGTTGTTCAGTTCGCTCATCGCGAACAGCACACGCCGGTGCACGGGCTTCAAGCCATCGCGTGCATCAGGCAGTGCCCGCCCGACAATTACGCTCATCGCGTAGTCGAGGTAGGACTGTTTCAGCTCGTCTTCGATATTGACCGGGAGGATTTCTTTGGCCAGTTCGCCCATGAGAAGCCTGATTCCTTTTTCGGGTGAAACTTCGCCACATCCATTCGGGACGAACGAAGCTCGCCGATGCTGGCCACGTGCCAAGCAACGACTTACGACAAATCAACGAGTTATGACACGGATTTGCGCATTAAGGGCAACCCTTGCGAGCCACCCTGGAAACCGCCGGATGTTATCACAAACGCCGCCACGCACCTATCCCTCAGATGCGCATGGCACACAGTAAGTGCACCCATTGTCGGCTTAAACGCGCTCAGAGGAGCTGAGAGCGCATTAATGCAGACGCTTACGGCACATTAACTGAGCCATTTTGGCCGCGTCCGGACGCTCGACGATACCCTTCTCGGTGACGATCACATCAATCAGATCGGCGGGCGTGACATCAAACACCGGGTTAAAGGCGGGTACATCCGCCCCGACCCGCTTGCCGCCCACACTCAGCAGCTCATCGCCCGCGCGCTCTTCAATCGGGATGTCTTCCCCGCTGGCCAAGGCCATATCAATCGTGGAGCTGGGCGCAACCACCATAAAACGTACGCCGTGGTGCATCGCATTGACGGCCAGTTGATAGGTGCCGATTTTGTTCGCCACATCGCCGTTAGCGGTAATCCGGTCAGCCCCGACGATCACCCAGGTCACGCCCTTGGTTTTCATAATGTGCGCAGCCGCCGAGTCAGCATTGAGCGTTACCGGAATACCTTCGTTTACCAACTCCCACGCTGTCAGGCGCGAGCCTTGCAGCCAGGGGCGGGTTTCATCGGCATACACCTGCTCAATCATGCCTTCGATAAACGCGCCACGGATAACCCCCAGCGCCGTACCAAAGCCGCCAGTGGCCAATGCCCCCGTATTGCAATGGGTCAGGACTGTTTGCGCATTGCCCTGATGCCGACGAATTACATCAACGCCCAATTGCGCCATCGTCAGGTTGGCCTCGCGATCGCTTTCATGGATGGCAATCGCTTCGGCTTCCAGCACCTGCAACACATCAGCACGGTGGTGCGCGCGCGTCAGGCGGTCACGCATGCGGTTAAGCGCCCAGAACAGATTGACTGCCGTTGGCCGTGAATCTGCCAGCAGTGCGAAGTCCTCCTCCAACGCGCCCACCCAGTCGCCTCCCTGCGCATGGCGGCTGCGTGCAGCAAGCACTACGCCATAGGCCGCCGCAATACCAATGGCGGGCGCGCCACGCACAACCATGTCGCGAATGGCCTGTGCGACGCCATCAGCGCTGGTGTAGGGCAACCAGCTTTCTTCGAAGGGCAAGATACGCTGATCCAGCAAATACAGGGCCTCACCTCGCCAATCGATGGCCTTTACCTTTTCTGCTGCCAACAGTCGATCGCGCATGCACTCCCCCATCACCCAGAACAAAGCCGCCGATTATAGCGAGCCGCCCGGCCGGGCGCTCGGGTATACTTGCCCTCCTTTTATAAAGCACTGGAATCCTTTTTCGATGCCGACTGCCCCTATGTCCCTCGACCTACTCCTGCTGCCAACCTGGCTGGTGCCTGTCGAACCTGCCGGCGTCGTACTCAAGGACCATGCCGTGGGCGTTCGCGATGGCCGCATCGTGTTCATCGGCCCGCGTCACGCCGCACTGAAGCACACGGCCAACGAAACCCGCGAACTGCCAGACATGTTGCTTTGCCCCGGACTGATCAACGCTCACGGGCACGCTGCAATGACCCTGTTCCGCGGCATGGCCGATGACCTGCCCCTGATGACCTGGCTGGAACAGCATATTTGGCCCGCAGAAGGTAAATGGGTAAACGAAGACTTCGTTCGCGACGGCACCGACCTTGCCATTGCCGAGCAGCTCAAGGGCGGCATCACCTGCTTCAGCGACATGTATTTCTTCCCCAAAGTGGCCTGCGACCGCGTGCACGAAAGCGGCATTCGCGCTCAGGTCGCCATACCGATTCTCGACTTCCCCATTCCGGGCGCCAGTTCGACTGATGAATCGCTGCGCCAGGCTGTCGAACTGTTCGGTGATCTGAAATACCACCCGCGAATCAAAATTGCCTTCGGCCCTCATGCACCGTACACAGTCAGCGATGACAATCTGGAAAAAATCCGCGTTGTGGCCGACGAGCTGGACGCCTCGATTCACATGCATGTGCACGAGACAGCCTTCGAGGTAAACCAGGCTGTCGAGCACAGCGGCGAACGTCCGCTGGCCCGCCTGGCGCGCCTGGGCCTGCTGGGGCCGCGCTTTCAGGCCGTTCACATGACCCAGATCAGCGATGACGACCTGACAATGCTGGTAGAAAGCAACACCAGCGTCATTCACTGCCCCGAATCCAACCTGAAACTGGCCAGTGGCTTTTGCCCGGTTGAACGCTTGTGGCAAGCCGGCGTGAACGTCGCGGTTGGCACCGATGGCGCGGCCAGCAACAATGACCTCGATTTGCTTGGTGAAACACGCACTGCCGCCCTGCTGGCCAAGGCCGTTGCAGGCTCGGCCACAGCCCTGGATGCCCATCGCGCCTTGCGCATGGCCACCCTCAACGGCGCGCGCGCACTGGGGCTGGAAAGCGACATCGGCTCGATCGAAATCGGCAAGCTGGCAGACTTGGTGGCCTTCGACCTCAGCGGCCTGGCTCAACAACCGGTCTACGACCCTGTGTCACAGCTGATTTACGCCACGGGCCGCGACTGCGTGCAACACCTGTGGGTCGGTGGCAAGCAACTGGTCGAAGACCGACGCCTGACCCGCCTGAACGAACCACACCTGGTCGCGACCGCCAAGGCCTGGGGCGACCGCATCAGCGGCCACACCCATTGATTCCAACGCTTGGGGCATGGACCCGGAGCATTACCCCGTTTTAGTTTTAGAGGATTGACCCATGAGCAACGTTGACCACGCCGAGATCGCTAAATTCGAAGCGCTTGCCCATCGCTGGTGGGACCGTGAAAGCGAGTTCAAACCCCTGCATGACATCAACCCGCTGCGCGTCAACTGGATTGACGAACGCGTACAACTGGCCGGTAAAAAGGTGCTCGACGTAGGGTGTGGCGGCGGCATCCTCAGCGAGTCCATGGCGCAACGCGGTGCAGACGTCATGGGCATCGACATGGGCGAAGCTCCGTTGGCCGTCGCGCGCCTGCATCAGCTCGAATCCGGGGTGAATGTGGAGTACCGCCAAATCACCGCTGAGGAACTGGCCGCTGAAATGCCAGCACAGTTCGACGTGGTCACTTGCCTTGAAATGCTGGAACACGTGCCCGACCCGGCCTCGGTGATCCGCGCCTGCTACCGCATGGTCAAGCCAGGCGGCCAGGTGTTCTTTTCGACCATCAACCGCAATCCGAAAGCCTATCTGTTCGCGATCATCGGCGCTGAATACATCATGAAGCTGATCCCGCGCGGCACGCATGACTTCAAGAAGTTCATTCGCCCCTCCGAGCTGGGCGCCTGGAGCCGCCAGGCAGGACTGAGCGTTAAAGACATCATCGGCCTGACTTACAACCCGCTGACCAAGCACTACAAGCTTGAGTCCGATGTTGACGTCAATTACATGATCCAGACCCTGCGCGAGGAGTAAGACATGCGTTTAAGAGCAGTTCTTTTTGACATGGACGGCACCCTGCTCGACACCGCGCCGGACTTCATTGCCATCTGCCAGGCCATGCGTGCCGAGCGCGACCTGCCCCCTATCGCAGACAAACTGATCCGCGACGAAATCTCGGGCGGTGCGCGCGCGATGGTCGCTGTGACCTTCAACATGGACCCCGAAGCGCCGGGCTTTGAAGCCTTGCGCCTTGAGTTTCTGGAGCGTTATCAGCGTGATTGCGCCGTCCATACCAAATTGTTCGACGGCATGGCCGAGTTGCTGGCCGACATCGAGAAGGCGCATTTGGTGTGGGGCGTGGTTACAAACAAACCCGTGCGCTTTGCCCAGCCGATCATGGAACGGCTGGGGCTGGCGGAACGCTCAGCGGTACTGATCTGCCCTGACCACGTGACCCACAGCAAGCCCGATCCCGAGCCGCTGATTCTTGCCTGCAAACTGCTCAATCTTGACCCTTCCAGCGTGCTGTACGTCGGCGACGACCTGCGCGACATCGAGTCCGGGCGCGATGCTGGCACCAAGACTGCTGCCGTGCGCTTTGGCTATATCAACCCGGACGACAACCCCGATCACTGGGGTGCTGACGTGGTGGTCGATCAACCTTCAGACTTGCGCAAAGTATTGGATAACGCGATGTGCAGCTGCTGAGCAGCCTGCAACGCGTTCGTTCGTTGATTTTTGTAGAGGTGTTTTATGTTTGATTATTCTGCTCGCCCTGACTTGCTTCAGGGCCGCGTAATTCTGGTCACGGGCGCGGGTCGGGGTATCGGCGCAACCGCCGCCAAAACCTACGCCGCGCAGGGTGCAACCGTTCTGCTGCTGGGCAAAACCGAAGCCAACCTGAGCCAGGTATACGATGAGATTGAAGCCGCAGGCCATCCTCGGCCCGCAGTCATTCCTTTCAATCTGGAAACCGCACTGCCTCACCAGTACGACGAACTGGCGGCCATGATCGAAAGTGAATTCGGCCACCTTGACGGCCTGCTGCACAACGCCTCAATCATCGGCCCGCGCACGCCGATGGAGCAGTTGTCTGGCGAGAATTTCATGCGCGTGATGCAGGTGAACGTCAATGCCGTCTTCATGCTCACCAGCACCCTGCTGCCGCTGCTCAAACTGTCGCAAGACGCTTCGGTGATCTTCACCTCAAGCAGCGTAGGTCGCAAAGGTCGCGCTTACTGGGGTGCGTATGGTGTGTCGAAATTCGCCACAGAAGGCTTGATGCAAACCCTGGCGGACGAAGTCGAAGGCATCGCACCAGTGCGCTCAAACAGCATCAACCCCGGCGCTACCCGCACCAGCATGCGTGCGCAGGCTTATCCCGGCGAAAACCCGCAGAACAACCCGCTGCCGCAGGACATCATGCCGGTGTATCTGTACCTGATGGGCCCGGACAGTACCGGGATCAACGGGCAAGCATTCGACGCACAGTAATCGCGCACAAACAAAAAACCGCAGGCTGCCTGTCATGCAGCCTGCGGTTTTTTCACACCCTCGGATCGTTAACCGGCCTCAACCAGCTCCCGACGTTCCTGCGCAACAAATGTCTTTTCGTACTGAAGGCAGGCTTGCAGAAACAAGTATTTATAGTCGTAACTTTTGCAGACTGCTTTGCGCAGTGCAGCAAGTTCTTCCTCCGCCGGGTTCAAACCCACCAGGGTACAGATGATTTCCAGCGCTTCCCATGGATGCTCATCATCGTACTGAGCATGCATTTTCAACCACTTCATGGCGCGCTTACGCCCCTCTTCCGGGAACGACTCTTCGTACACACTGGTTGAGCACACCACCGCGGACCACTCACCCACCGCCCCTTCAATGGCGTAGTTGGTGGCCGCCATCGACACTTCGAGCGAATCCGTTGCACAGGTATGCCAGCACCAGTCATTGAGCGCCTGGAACTCGGCCGGGATGTCTTGCTTGATCATGTCTTCAAGGCTGACGCCATGCGCCTTGGCCCAGTGCACCCAATAATCGGCATGGTTGAGCTCGACCCGAATATTACGAATCAGCCAGCGACGCGCCATATCCTCACCCAGGCGCCTTCCGTAACGGGTTTTGCCCAGGTTACGACCCATGTACAACGAGAATTGCTCAACGACTGGCCAACCCCCGATCAAATACATGCGCATAGTCTTGGGGTGGATCGTGTTGTCACGCATGCGCTTGTAGATTTCATGCTCGACAACTCGACGCTTGCTCTCTGCACAGTCACGGATGAGCTGCTGAGCCCACTGTGGATAACTGGCGGCGTCCATGAGCGGCCCCGTACGATTAAATGTATCGATCACAATCGAGTTCCTTCTGAGAGGTGATTAAGACATACCTGCTAGACATCAACGGAACGTGCCCGGCGCCTTCATTGCCAATGGCAATGCGCGCTTGGGGCGGCACAACAAGCTGTCACAGGTAAACAATTGCGGGCGTTCAATGATGTAACCCTGAGCATAATCGACACCAATTTCGATCAGCGCCTGCTCAATTTGCGGGGTTTCAACAAACTCGGCAATCGTGCGTTTACCCATAACATGCCCGATATGATTAATAACCTCAACCATAGCGCGGTTAATAGGATCGTCCAGCATATCCTTGACAAAACTGCCATCTATTTTAAGAAAGTCGACGGGCAGGTGTTTTAAATATGCAAACGACGACATACCCGCGCAAAAATCATCCAAAGAGAAATGACACCCCAACCCCTTAAGGTCATTGATGAAGCGGATGGCACTGCCAAGATTGGAAATAGCGCTGGTTTCCGTTATTTCGAAACACACGCGCGACGGTGGCACGGCGTAGCATTCGAACTGCTCATGCAAAAACGCCAAAAAGTCATCATCGCCAATGGTGGAACCTGACAAGTTGATCGCGCACATTGCCATCGGCTGGTCCGAGCCCAAGGCCGTGCACTGCGCAATCACTTTGAACACATTCTCAACGACCCAGCGATCGATTGAGGTCATCAGACCATAACGCTCTGCGGCCGGAATAAAACTGTCCGGCAAGATAATATGCCCCGACTCATCGTGCAGACGCAGCAGTATCTCGATATGGCCGCCCTCAATATCCTGCCCCAAAGGGGTGATTTCCTGGGCGTAAAGGCAAAAGCGGTTTTCTTCAAGGGCGACATGCAGGCGTTGCACCCAGGCCATTTCACCAAAACGCAACGACAGTTCAGAGTCATCGGCATGGTAGACCTGAACACGGTTGCGGCCTTTCTCTTTGGCCATGTAACAGGCCATGTCCGCTGCACGCAGCAACCCTTCCAACGTAACGGGCGCCTGATGGATGTGCACCAGCCCAATGCTGATGGTGTTGAGAAATGGCCGGCCTTTCCAGGCGAAGTGCAGACTTTGCACGGTTTGTCGCAGGCCCTCAGCGATTTTTTCTGCCACATCGGGAGGACAATTCTCCAGCAGGATACCGAACTCGTCCCCACCCAGACGGGCCAATGTATCGCCCTCGCGCAACCCGGATTGCAGCAGCGCACAAATATGGCGCAGCAATTCGTCGCCTGCTGCATGGCCGCAGGTGTCGTTCACCAGCTTGAACTGATCCAGATCCAGAAACATCAACGCATGCCGACCGTGCTGACGCCCGAGGTTTTGCAACACCAGATCCAGGCGGTACTCAAACTCGCGGCGATTCGCCAAACCCGTGAGTGCATCGTGCGTGGCTTGCCATGACAAATTGGCAATGTATTGCCGCTCCTGCGTCATGTCATGCAGCACCAGTACAGAGCCGCTGACTTTGCCTGCACTGAAAATCGGCGCCCCCACTAACGTTACCGACACGGTGCTGCCATCCATGCGCTGAATCAGTTTGGAGTGCTCACTGCTATTACCCAGTTGGCCACTGAGGATATGGTCCATGAGCTTGAAACCATCATCTTGCGCGTTTTCATCCAGCAGTTTGAACAATGCCGCCAGCGGCACGCCTTGAGCTTGCTGCGCCTTCCAATGGGTAAGTAATTCGGCCGCCGGGTTCATGTAATCGATGGCACCGGTCACGTCGGTGGTAATCACCCCGTCACCAATCGATTCAAGGGTGACTTGCGCGCGTTCTTTCTCAACCTCCAGCGCTTGAGCAAATGCACGGCGTTGCGCCAGAATTTTATGGGTGCGCAACAGCGCCAGCAGAATCAGCATCAATGCCGTTGCCAGGTTAATAAAAATCAACAATTGCTGAATAAACCGTGACCCCTCGCCCAAGGCGTCGCTGAACGCCTTGGCGGCGGGTGTCACTGCTTCGTTGATGGCAAAAATATTGGCTTTCCAGCGTTTGACGTCCGCATCAGTCGCCTGGTTGGCACTGATTTTTTGGTGTATTTCCTGAGCCAGCGTGTCGAGCTGCACCAGGTAATCGTCGCCCACCGTCCACTTCTGTATCGCGGTATCCAGATAGCTGAAATCACGAAAATTGCGATAAAACCAAATGATGCTCGTCACATCATCCGGGCTGTTGCCGCCTTGCAAAATGCCTTCACGCGCGGCGCTCAAATCGGGAGGTGATTGATCCAGCGCAAGGCGCAGGTTATGCCCGCCTTGCGGCACGCGGATGGCTTGCTGATACTTTTCGAAGATGGCCTGATCGCGGCTGTCAGCGTACAGATTCAGGTAATAGATGGCGTCTTTCTGACCTTTGGACCACAAACTCTCCCCCGCGACATAGCCGCGTACCGCCGAGAGCATGTACAGGCTCACGCACCCTAATAACGCCTGAAACAGCACCACGGCAATAAAGGGCCAGACAATCCCCAAAAGCCGCGGTGTTGCAAGTGGACGTTTGCGTTTCATGAGTTCCCTTTCAATCAGACTGCCAGATGAAAACCAGAGAAAATGCCTCATTGCTGCTTACCCCTGGCCAAATTCTGACAACCGAAACAACCAGACGTGCTGACACGTTTCGATAAACCCGGCGCAGGGCAATCTGTAACATAAAAGAGAATCATGGAGGGGATTCAAGCACTCAACACAAAAAACGCAACGTCACCCCTGCGTCAACTTTGCTGCAAATGCCCGTACAACTTCGCGTACAAGCCACCTTCGGCCAAGAGCTGTTGATGCTCACCCTGCTCGGCAATACGGCCGCCATCGAACACTAACACCCGATCCGCCTGTTTTACCGCAGATAAGCGGTGAGCGATGATCAACGTAGTGCGCCCGCTCAAGAATTTTCCCAAAGCGTGATGCAGGTTGTATTCCGTGGCCGCATCCAGCGCGCTGGTGGCCTCATCAAGGATCACGACTTTGGGATCAGCCAGCACCATGCGCGCAATGGCCAGACGTTGGCGCTGCCCCCCCGACAACCGCACCCCCGAACGCCCGACAATACTGTCCAGCCCTTGGGGCAAGGTACGAATCGTCCCGTCGAGCTGAGCGATTTCCAGCGCGCGCCAGCAGGCTTCATCGGTGCGTTCACGCCCCATTGTCAAGTTGGCGCGCACCGTGTCGTTGAACAAAGCCGGGTGTTGCAAAACGACCGCGACGTGTTCGCGGATGGTTTCCAGGCCGATATCCGGCTGGCTTTCGCCCGCAAAAAAGATGCTGCCCGACTGCGGCGTATAAAGCCCCAGCAGCAGTTGCACCAACGTGCTTTTACCCCCGCCGCTGGCCCCGACAATGGCCACTTTTTCACCTGGCGCGATGGTGAGGTTCAGGTGATCGAGCACCCGCTCCTCGCCATAGCTAAAGCACAGCTCACGCACTTCAAGCCCCACGGTTTGCCGACCCTTGAACGGATCGGCACCCCCCGGGTATTGCGGCTCGTCGGCACGCGCCAGCAGCTGGTTGATACGCGTCATTGCTCCACTGGCTGCGTAAAACGCATATTGCAGGTTCAACAACTGCTCTACCGGTCCGATCATGAACCACAGGTAACTGAATACTGCGAGCATCTGCCCGATCGACAGGTCCGAAAACAGCACTGTGAGCATCGCCGCGGCGCGAAAAATGTCGATACCGAACTGAAACAGCAAACCACTGGCACGATTGGAGGCGTCACTTTTCCATTGCGACGCGGTAGCAAAGTCACGCACTTCTTTGGCCCGATGCCCCAGCCGTCCGAGGAAATAACCCTGACGATTGCCAGCACGCACTTCCTGGATGGAATCCAGGGTTTCAGTCAGCGCCTGGGTGAAGCGCGAGGTGCTGTCGTTTTCGAGTTTTTTAAGATGCTTAACGCGCTTGCCCAACTGTACGGTGGCGTAAATCACCAAGGGGTTGAACAACAGAATCAGTAACGCCAGCTCCCAATGCATCCACAACAAAATGGCCGATGTGCCCACCAGCGTGAGCATGGCCACTAGAAAGCGGCTCAAGGTTTCACCCACAAACTTGTCGAGGGTCTCAAGATCGGTGACTAGATGGGTCGTCACCGTGCCGCTGCCCAGGCTCTCGTATTCGGCCAGCGAAATACGCTTCAAGCGTTCGATCAAGCGTAAGCGGATGCGGAACACGATGTCCTTGGCCAGGCGTGAAAACAGCCGCGCTTGCAGCACGTTGAACAGCAGTGCGCCACAGCGCAGCATCAGCGTCACCAGCAGCATCAGGCCGATATAGCCCACAGAAGACTGCCAGGTGGTGGGCAGCAATTGATTCATCACCTTGAGCGCCGCATCACCGTTGCCCAGCAAGACTTCATCCACCAGCAGAGGCAGCAGCAACGGAATGGGTACGCTGCACAACGTGGCCAGCACCGCGACGCCATTGGCAATCCACAAGGCTTTTTTGTGACGCAGGGCTAATCGACGGATTTCAGCCCACGTCAGGCGGTCCGGTATCTGGGTGTTATGGGTATTCAGAAGGAGTTCCTTGGAGTTACGCACTCGCAGCGCGATCAAGCCAACGGCCGAGCAAGTCGGATAAAGGTTCGAGGGGTTGGTAACCGTTAGTCAGTAGCGCCAATTGCCCCTGACGCTCGGCCAACAAGGTCGGGAAGCCTGCGATACCCAAATCTTGTACCCAGGTAAAGTCCGCCGCTGTGGCCGCGTGTTGTTCTGCACTGTCAAAAGCCGCCGCAAACTCAATGCGCGGTAGCCCTGCCGTTTCGGCCAGTTCCACCAGCACGCTGGCCTGGGTCACATCACGCCCCAGGACGTAAAAGGCCTGCTGGATCAAGCCCAGCAACGTCCATGCGCAATCGGGCGCCAGACTGCGCGCCGCCACAATGGCCCGGCACGCAGGCTCGGTGTCGTACACAAAACCTTCGGGCAAAGCGCCCTCAAACGTGAACGCCTGACCGGTGGCTTGGTTCACCGCCTGCCAGTGCTCAAGGATGTAGCGTCGGGTCGCGGGTTCAAGCGCCGCACCGCTGCCGGTACGTAACCCCCCCACCACCAGATGCAACTCAACCCCGGCCGCCTGCGCCTGCTCAACCAAGGCTTGAGCGGTGGCTGCAAACCCCCAGCACCACGAGCACATGGGGTCCATCACATAGAGCAGGCGCGCTGACATGGCTCAGGCCTCGGCAGGTTTACGGTAGTTGTGGCCAATCGGGTGCGGCTGGTTGCGGGCCTTGGCCAACTCGATCTGCTTTTGGCGGTCAATGGCGCTGCGACGGGTTTTTTCGCTCAGTTTGTCCCAGCAATGCGGGCAACTGATACCCGGCTGATAGTGCTCGGATTCGCGATCGACGGCACTGATCGGTGTGCGGCAGGCGTGGCACTGGTCGTACTCGCCCTCCGTCAGGTCATGACGCACGGTCACACGGTTATCAAACACGAAGCAGTCACCCTGCCATTTGGTTTCTTCTTGCGGCACTTCTTCAAGGTACTTAAGGATGCCGCCCTTGAGGTGATACACCTCATCAAACCCTTGGCTGAGCATATAGCTCGACGCCTTTTCGCAGCGAATGCCCCCGGTGCAAAACATAGCGACCTTCTTGTGTTTGGCCGGGTCGAAGTTGGCTTTGATGTAGTCCGGAAACTCACGAAAACTGGTGGTCTTCGGATCAATGGCCCCCTCAAACGTACCAATCGATACTTCGTAGTCGTTGCGGGTATCGATCAGCAGCACTTCAGGGTCGCTGATCAGCGCGTTCCAGTTCTCAGGGTCGACATAGGTACCGACTTTCTTGTTCGGGTCTACGCCTTCAACACCGAGAGTGACGATTTCTTTCTTCAGCTTGACCTTGGTCCGATAGAACGGCTGGTCATCGCAGTAGGATTCTTTGTGGTCGATATCGACCATGCGCGGGTCGGCGCGCAGCCAGGTCATCAGCCCGTCAATGCCTTCACGGCTGCCGGATACCGTACCGTTGATGCCTTCTTCGGCGATCAGCAGCGTACCTTTGATGCCGTTATCAACCATCGCCTTGAGCAAGGGCTCGCGCAGTTCGACGTAATCTTCAAGCGTGACGAATTTATACAGTGCAGCAACAACGATAGGTGCAGTCATGGGTATGTCTCCAGGTGGCTACCCTCGTAAGGGGTGAACCGGATGCAAAAAAAAACGCGCCGGCTGAGCGGCGCGCTGCGGATTCTAGCAAAAAGCCGACGTGTTAAGCCAACGAGTGACCACCGCCAGCACAGGTCGGCGATGCCGGGGCTGTGCCGATTTTCGCCCACTCATCAGGCGTGTAGGTGTGCAAGGCCAACGCATGGAACTCACCCATCAAGTCACCCAACGTGGCGTAAACCTTTTGGTGACGCTTGACGCTGTTAAGCCCGGCAAACTGCTCGCTGACCACCACCGCCTTAAAGTGCGTCTGCAACCCGCGACTGTGCATGTGGCTCTCATCCAGCACGTTCAGGTGCACGGGCTGCAACGCGCTCAGCGTCGATTCGATACGTTGTTGCATGTCCATTCAGGCTCCGCTTACTTCTTTTTGGCCGGGGCCGCTTTAGGCTCCAGTTCTGCTGTCATGTCGGCCAACAGCTTGTTGACCACCGGCACCGCGCTTTCCAGCTTGGCCTGGGTCATTTGGGCCGATTGCTGAGTCAGTTGCGGCATTTTTTCCAGGACTTTCTTGCCCAACGGCGACTGGTAGAACGCCACCAGGTCCTTGAGTTCGGTTTCGCTGAAGTTGGTGGTGTACAGCTTGATCATGTCCGGTTTCAGTTTGTCCCAACCAATGGCCTGGTCCAGAGCGGTGTTAGCTTTGGCCTGGTAGGTTTCGAGCAGGGCTTTCTTGGCCGCCGGGGCTTTGGTTTGCTCAAAACGCTGGGCAAACATTTGCTGCACTTGCATGTATACCGGGGTACCCAGCTTGTCGGCATGGGCCAGCTTGAGGAAGGTTTCAGCACTGGCAGCGTGGCTAGCAGCATCGGCAAAAACCTGGCCGCTGGCGCATACCAGAGCAACTGCTGTACAGATGGCGCGAAGACGGGTCATCGAGTTTCCTTTATCTAGCAAGCGAGGTCGAACCCCAAGGGCGCCCATTCTGCGCCTAACAAAGTGTGTCACTCAACCCCGCATCTGATAGTCGTTCTCATCCCATCGACAAAAGTCGCTAAAACCAAAGATTGAACCCCTAGGCTCAATCAGCGCCTAAGCTGTGTGATCACATTCTGAGAGGAAGCCGCCTGATGAGCCGTATCGAAACCGACAGCCTGGGTGAAGTGAATGTGCCGGAGGACGCCTATTGGGGCGCGCAAACTCAACGTTCGCTGATCAACTTCGCCATCGGCAACGAGAAAATGCCACTGCCTGTGCTGCATGCTCTCGTGCTGATCAAAAAGGCCGCGGCCAGGGTTAATGATCGCAACGGCGATGTGCCTGCCGACATTGCACGCCTGATCGAACAAGCGGCAGATGAAGTGCTGCGCGGCGAACACGATGACCAGTTTCCACTGGCCGTGTGGCAAACCGGCAGTGGTACGCAAAGCAACATGAACGCCAACGAAGTGCTGGCCGGTCGTGCCAATGAGTTGGCGGGCAAGGGGCGCGGTGGCAAATCGCCGGTTCACCCTAACGACCATGTCAATCGCTCGCAAAGCTCCAACGACTGTTTTCCGACCGCTATGCACATTGCTGTCGCCAAAGCCGTCCACGAACAATTACTGCCTGCGATCAGTGAGCTGGCAGGGGGGCTGGCCGAGTTGTCGGCTCGCCACATGAAACAGGTCAAAACCGGCCGCACTCACATGATGGATGCCACACCCATCACCTTTGGCCAGGAAGTGTCTGCATTTATAGCGCAACTCGATTACGCGGAGCGCGGCATCAACGCCGCCCTGCCCGCCGTCTACGAGCTGGCGCAAGGCGGCACTGCGGTGGGCACCGGCCTGAATGCACCCCACGGTTTTGCCGAGGCGATTGCGGCTGAACTGGCGGCGTTGTCCGGCTTGCCGTTTGTCACGGCACCCAACAAGTTTGCCGCCCTGGCGGGTCACGAACCCCTGACCAACCTGTCGGGTGCCCTCAAAACCCTGGCCGTGACCCTGATGAAACTGGCCAATGACTTGCGCCTGCTGGGTTCAGGGCCGCGCGCGGGACTGGCTGAAATCAAACTGCCAGCCAACGAGCCTGGCAGCTCGATCATGCCCGGCAAGGTCAACCCCACTCAGTGCGAAGCGCTGTCGATGCTGGCGTGCCAAGTGATGGGCAACGACGTGACCATCGGTTTTGCTGCCAGCCAGGGTCACTTGCAGTTGAACGTGTACAAACCGGTGATCATTCACAACCTGTTGCAGTCCATCCAACTGCTGGCGGACGGTTGCAGCAACTTCCAAAAGCACTGCATCGCAGGCCTGGAAGTGGATGCGGCCAAAATGGCTGAACACCTGGAGCGCGGCCTGATGCTGGTCACCGCCCTGAACCCCCATATCGGTTACGACAAGTCGGCTGAAATCGCCAAAAAGGCCTACGCCGAAGGGTTGACCTTGCGCGAGGCAGCGCTGCAATTGGGCTATTTGACGGATGCCGAGTTCGACCAATGGGTACGGCCGCAAAACATGTTGGGAGCAGGCAAGCATTAAACCTGCTCGCAACAAGTTGGCGTAGCCGCTGGCGAAGGCGATGTCCGGTTGCGCAGCGATCACAAACCCTCGACTGCGGTGTTTATGAAGCACCGCATTGGATGATCTGCGACCGCTTCGCGCCCGAACGCAGCCTCGCGTTGCTCGTCAGCGGCTACAGGCCGATGATCCATGATTCATGGTTGGCGTAGCCGCAGGCGAAGGCGATGTCCGGTTGCGCAGCGATCATAAACCCTCGACTGCGGTGTTTATGAAGCACCGCATTGAATGGTCTGCGACCGCTTCGCGCCCGAACGCAGCCTCGCGTTGCTCGTCAGCGGCTACAGGTCGATGATCCATGATTCATGGTTGGCGTAGCTGCTGGCGCAGGCGATGTCCGGTTGCGCAGCGATCACAAACCCTCGACTGCGGTGTTTATGAAGCACCGCATTGAATGGTCTGCGACCGCTTCGCGCCCGAACGCAGCCTCGCGTTGCTCGTCAGCGGCTACAGGCCGATGATCCATGATTCATGGTTGGCGTAGCTGCTGGCGCAGGCGATGTCCGGTTGCGCAGCGATCATAAACCCATGACTGCGGTGTTTATGAAGCACCACATTGGATGATCTGCGACCGCTTCGCGCCCGAACGCAGCCTCGCGTTGCTCGTCAGCGGCTACAGATCGATGATCCATGATTCATGATTCATGGTTGGCGTAGCCGCTGGCGAAGGCGATGTCCGGTTGCGCAATGATCGTTAAACCCGATGGCTGCGGTGCATCGCAATCAGCGCGTTGAAAGCTTTACGAGCGCTACGCGCCCGGATGCAAAAAAGCGCCGTTATTTCTTGTTTTTCTTGTCGTGCTTGTCCCGCTTCTCGAACGCTGCTTGCAGCGCATCGTTGATGGTGCGCAAGACCTTGACCCGGGCCCAACGCTTGTCATTGGCCTCAACCAGCGTCCAGGGTGATATTTCAGTGCTGGTGCGGTCGACCATGTCGCACACCGCCGAGCGATACAGGTCCCACTTTTCGCGATTGCGCCAATCTTCTTCGGTGATTTTGAACCGTTTGAAAGGGATTGCTTCGCGCTCTTGAAAACGCTGCAACTGAACGTCTTTATCAATCGCCAGCCAGAACTTGACGACGATCACGCCCGCATTACTGAGCTGCTCTTCAAAATCATTAATTTCACCGTAGGCGCGCAGCCAGTCCGCTTGTGTGCAAAAACCTTCGATGCGCTCGACCAGCACGCGCCCGTACCACGAACGGTCAAATACCGTGAACTTGCCGCGGGCCGGAATTTTTCGCCAAAAACGCCAGAGGTACGGCTGCGCCCGCTCATCTTCAGTGGGCGCTGCGATAGGCACAATGCTGTATTGACGCGGGTCCAGCGCTGCGGCCACGCGCCTGATAGAGCCACCCTTGCCGGCCGCGTCATTGCCTTCAAACACCGCGACCAAGGCATGACGGCGCATACGCTTGTCACGCATCAACCCCGACAAACGCGCCTGCTCAGTGATCAGTTGTTCTTGATAGTCGTCTTTTTCCAGGCGCCGGGTCATGTCCAGACAGTCAAGCAAACTCAGGCCATCAATGACCTCGGTCAACGGCGCAGCACTGCTGGGACGCGCTTTAGGTTTGGGTGTGTTGAGCGCCGCTTGCAGCCCTTCGAGCAAGATTTTGCCGACTGTCAGGCTGCGGTAATAAGGGTCGACACCTTCCACAATGTTCCAGGGGGCGTAGTCGCGACTGGTACGGCGAATTACACGCTCACCAAATCGTACAAAGCGGTCGTAAGTTTCTGACTGTTGCCAATCCAGCGGACTGATACGCCAGCTGTGCAGCGGGTCATCCTGAAGCGCCTTCAGGCGCGCCTTCATTTGCTTCTTGGACAGATGAAACCAAAACTTGAAAATTACCGCGCCTTCATTACAGAGCATTTTTTCCAGACGTTCAGCACCGTTGATTGCCTGGTCCAGCACGGCATCCTTGAATACACCGTGCACTCGGCCTTGCAGCATCTGGCTGTACCAGTTGCCAAAGAACACGCCCATACGGCCTTTGGCCGGCAATTGGCGCCAATAACGCCACGCTGGAGGGTGCGCCAGTTCCTCGTCGGTTTGCGTATCAAAGGTGCGCACTTCGATCAAGCGAGGGTCCATCCATTCGCTGAGCAACTTGACGGTTTCACCCTTGCCAGCCCCCTCAATACCGTTAATCAACACGATGACTGCCGAGCGCTTCTGTTGCTGCAATTCGTATTGCGCTTCGAGCAGGGCTTCGCGCAACGCAGGCACTTCGTTGTCGTAGGTTTCTTTGTCAATGAAGTGACCGATTTCAGCGGATTCGAACATGGAAAACTCCCTGGCAAGAGCTCACAAGACTAGCGCAATGCTCTGTCATGCGTTGCAACAATGAACACAAAACTGTCATGGGTCATTCGCGCGCGTACCGATCAGCTAGAATGGCCGCCTTGCCGATGTCGAGCCGCACATGACTATTGAAATGCCCAATGCCCAGCTTGACTGGGATGACCAAGGTCGCCCCCATTCGCGGGTGTTCGATGATGTCTATTTTTCGGACACCGCGGGCCTTGAAGAAACGCGCTATGTCTTTATCGAACAGAACGCGCTCAAAGAGCGCTTTGCCGCCCTGCGGGCTAATGGCCAGATGGTCATTGGTGAAACAGGCTTCGGTACGGGTCTGAACTTCCTCTGCGCCTGGCAGCTGTTTGAACAAACGGCACAACCGGATGCGCGACTGCACTTCATCAGCGTTGAAAAGTACCCGCTCACTCGCGGCGACTTGCACCGCGCCCTGGCCCTGTGGCCGCAATTGAGCGATGTCAGTGAGCAATTACTGGCCGCTTATTTCGCGATCCATCCGGGGTTTCAGACGTTAACGCTGGGCAATGGCCGGGTGACGCTGACGCTGCTGATCGGCGATGTGCTGGAACAATTGAGCCAACTCGACGCACAGGTTGACGCGTGGTTCCTGGATGGCTTTGCACCGGCGAAAAACCCGGACATGTGGACACCCGAACTGTTCGCGCAACTGGCCCGGCTGGCGGCGCCTGACGCCACCATCAGCACCTTCACCAGTACGGGCTGGGTGCGCAGGGCGTTAAACGAGGCAGGTTTCAAAATGCGCCGAACGCCCGGCATAGGCCACAAGTGGGAAATACTGCGCGGCACTTTTCTGGGCGTACCTGAACAGGCGCTGGCCACGTCAGCTGTCAAGCCCTGGTATGCCCGCCCACCCCAACCGACAACTGAACGCAAAGCTCTGGTCATCGGCGGCGGATTATCGGGTTGTGCCAGCGCCAACAGCTTGGCCAGACGTGGCTGGCAGGTGGTTCTACTGGAGCGCCACGAACGGCTGGCCAAGGAAGCCTCTGGCAATCCGCAAGGGGTGCTGTATCTCAAGCTGTCGGCTCACGGCACCACTTTGTCGCAAATGATTGTCAGCGGTTTCGGTTATACCCGACGCTTGCTCGAACACCTGCAACGCGGCCGAGACTGGGATGACTGCGGCGTTCTGCAATTAGGCTTCAACGCTAAAGAAGCACAACGCCACGCTCAACTGGCCGGTGCATTTGCACCCGCCTTGGTGCACATGCTCGACCAGCCTCAGGCCCAGGCACTGGCCGGGATAGAACTGGCGCAGGGTGGCTTGTTCTATCCCGAAGGCGGCTGGGTTCACCCGCCTGCGTTATGCCAATACCAGGCGATGCACCCCAATGTTCAAGTGTTGACCCACCATGACGTGGTGCAACTGAACAACGTCGACAACCAATGGCAAGCCTGTGATGGCGAACGGGTATTAGCCAGCGCGCCGGTAGTGATCCTGGCAGGTGCCGCCGAGGTCAAACGCTTCCCCGCCAGCAGTGGTTTGCCGCTCAAACGCATTCGCGGGCAAATCACTCAACTGGTGCAAACCGAACACAGTGCCGCGCTGAACACCGTCGTGTGTGCCGAAGGCTATGTCGCACCTGGCCGAATGGGTGAACACACCTTGGGCGCCAGCTTCGACTTTGATAACGATGATTTGACCACTACCCCGGCCGGGCATCAGGGCAATCTCGATTTAATGGATGAAATTTCGCCGCAATTAAGCAGCCTTTTCGGTGAACAACTTGATCCGGCACAGTTGCAAGGCTGGGCGGCGTTTCGCTGTACCAGTCCGGATTACCTGCCAATCGTCGGCCCACTGTCAGACCCGGAAGCGTTTGCCAGCACCTATGCCGTGTTACGCAAAGATGCACGGCAAGTACCTGATACCCCATGCCCTTGGTTGCACGGTTTGTATGTCAACAGTGGCCATGGTTCTCGCGGTTTGATTACCGCACCGCTGTCCGGTGAAATGCTTGCTGCCTGGATCAATAACGAGCCACTGCCAGTCCCGCGCACAATTGCTGAAGCCTGCCACCCCAATCGCTTCGCATTGCGTGCGCTGATCAAAGGGCTGTAGTGGGCGAACCTGATTCCTCGGTCTCCAACAACTCGTTCGTTTTTTGCAGGCTCCAGGCATCGACGGCGGAGTCCATTTGGTTGCGCACTTCGCTGACCCTGCGCAGATAACGCTGACTGTCCATCTCGGGAGATTTTTTTAACAGCTCGCTCAGCGCCTCAAAATAAGGCTCTGTCAATGTGCTGTACTCAGTCTTGGCCCCATTGATCAAATATTGCTTCCAAAATTCAAGCGTGCTGATGAAAGTGTTTTGTTCCGCGGTTTTCTCGGCACTTTCGACTGCTGATCGAGCTTGATTCAAATCTTCTTGGGTTACCCCTGCCAGGTTCTTGAACGTCATGCTTTGAGGCTGGCCTGGCAGTTTGAGGTCTTTGGCCAATCCAATGCGATAGGCCAAAAGAACCTCAAGCTCGTCCGGCGCTGCCCCTCCCTGTAGCACGGCCAGTTCGCAGTGGTGCTGAGCAATTTTTCCCAACTTTTCCAGCCGAAACAAACTTCTGCCCAACGAACTAAGCTCTGACAGTTGAGCCGCCTCCACCGTCGACACCCGCGCCAGCTCCATTTGAATCTCAAGGTTGCTGAAAGCCATCAACACGCTGTCCGTACAACTGCGAGGAGCAGCAGCAATATTGATCAGGTCTTGACGCAACAGCCTGTTGTCATTGGCCGCCTCGATCATTTCCCAAACCCGGCGGCTCAGATCATGGCGCACGGCCTGAGCGTCTGCGGTGGTGGTGAGCCGCGAGATCACATTGAACAGGTCTTCAGAAGCAGGCTCAGCTCTGAGGTTATTCCATAGTTGTTCACGCCGGGCCTGCTCAAGACTGGTAATACCGGTGGTCCAGAACTCAAACGCAGCGGCTTCACTGAGCAGTTCATCACTGTTGATCCCCATCGAGCTTCCACCCTGCATGACAAAGCGGGCCAAACGTAACTTGCTGACATTTGATAACGGGTTATTTGACAGTGTGATGTTGCGTGTGAGCTTGGGCGAAGCTAGATAAATCGTTTCCGGAATCTCTGCGATGCGGTTTTCTCGTAAATCAGCCGCCTCCAGCAGTGGCCGGGTAATCAGGCCCTCTGGCCATTGATCAATCCACGTACGGCGCAGATACACCCGGCGCAGGAGTCTCAATTGGCTGAGGTCCAGTTCGGCCCCCAGAAAGTTGTCGTTAAGATTGAGGATTTCCAGCTTGCCCAAGGCATTAAGGGTGGACTGATTTCCGGCGTTTAAAAACAAATTGTTTCGAGCCGCCGATAAGCGCCGCAGGTTGGGCATTCTTTCCAATTGAGAAGGCAGGTGGCTCATTTCGTTGTTGTCCATTTCAAGAGACTCCACCCCCTTGAAGTGCTCCAGGAAACTCGCAGCTGTGTCCTTGCAATTCATGTTGCTCAGGTTAAGTTCGCGAACATGGCTGAAATCAGCCATGACGGGCAATGCCGGAAAACTCAACAGACGCAGGCCGTCCAGGCTCAACTTTTGACCATCGGCAATGCCGGCCAAGCCAAAGTGCTGTGGATCGTGGCGCCATATTCGTTCAATCAACCCTGCGGCTTGGTACCTGTTTTCCGAGTAGTCAATGTTGGACGCAGCAACCGGTACATCCGTCAATGGTGCATCGATCCAGATCTGCAAGCATTCGCGTAACGCCGTCCTGATCCGCTTGCGTTCGCGCAAAAAATTCAACGGGTTTACGCCGGCCTCCTCCAGACTTTCCAGATAATGCTGCACCTGCTCCTGGTTGAATTCAGGAAACAAGTTACGCACTCGAAGCTGCATGGCTCTGGACTGGATGCCTGCATCAAGACCGCACAAAGGATAACCAATCTGGCCATCCGTCATGATCGTAGGCGGTTTAAAGCCGGGTTTAACCGGCTGCATGCCTAACACGCGGGCAACTTCATCACGGTTTTGAGCCGCACGGGCCGCCAGCGCCTCATTGATATGGGCAGGCTGTGTTGAAAGACCAAGCCCCATGGCCTCACGCTCAAGCGCCGTCAATGATTGAACGACAGCCTCGGTCAAGGACGCTGATGTACCTGGCTCAAGCACCTGAACAGATCCACGCGACTTATAGCGTTGATAGCTTTGGCCTGTTTTAACCAGAACACGCGATGTTATGGCCTGAGAACTGCCGATTCGACGAATCACAGGCCCCTGCAAACTCCCCTCCCGGACCTCCAACACCATACCTATAGGCCAGTGGGGGGAATGTGTCAGTAATTGCAGCGCCAACTTTTCAGTGTCCGTGTTGCGACTGCCCCGCAAATAAAACCCCTCAATAGCTCGATTCAACCTGGCCTCGCGCAGATACACGCGCGCGGCCTCAGCCAAAGGAAGCGGGACTTTAGAGGTACGCAATACGGCTCTTTGATCGACGCTGGCCGATTCATACAACGCCTGGGCCACAGGACGTGGCAGCCCTGGAAAAAAGACTTCTATGACGTATGCCTCGGGTGCAGACGACACGTTGAATAAGGCATACAAGCGGTCAAACACCGCTTGTCGGTTGTCCCTGACAAAATTGCCCAAGGATTGAGCCAACGCTTGGCCGGGCTTCAGATCCTCACTCAAACCACGACTTAACAGTGCCTTGCCCTCAGCACTCGACAACGCAGCCAGCACAGCATCCAACAATTTCCCTTGCTCCAGGAGCGTGTCCGTCAGGTTGATATGCGCCGTCGTTGCCCACTGCGCATTGCCATATTGCGCAAGGCGCTTGCCTGTCCCATCAACCACCGTCAGGCCCCTGCCTGAAGGCCACCCGGGCATATGAGGCAACTGGCGCAATTGCCAATCGGCCCAGCGATGAGCATTAAAGTCATCCGTGTTCATCTGTTCGATAAACGCATCGAGGCGACGGTCGATCTCAAAGCGTTTAAGGGTCACCGCCAATAACGGGGGTACGGCAAGATTATCAAGGTGCACACGGCGCATAACGTCTTCGGGGGTATGGGTCAACAGCCTGATGTGCTCCAGCGCGCGCTCATCCAGGCTGGCCCTTGCATCGCTCAACCGGCCGACTAAAACCTCACTGCCTTGCCAATCTAACGGTTGCTCATGGGCATGCTGCCAGGCGCCCTCGCCGTTATGCAGCAATGCAGGTTTGAAAGCTTCAGGCCTGCGGCCATGGGTGATGCGCCACTGCCCAAGGGCATCATCAAATTCAACCGGGTAGTGCTTGCCATCCACACCAACATGTTGCTTGCCCGCGACCCGGAAAAAGCCTTGCCCGTCAGCCTTGTGATGGTGCAAAGCTGCCTGCTCATTCACGTAGTGCTCCATGTTTGTGTCCCAAAGGCGGACCGTTCCATCATCGCGCCTGATGGGCTGCAAGCCTTCGAAGTGCGCCTTGGTCGCAGCACTCAAGCGACTGGCAACACTCTTGAGCACGGTGGCCCCGCCTACGATGCCAGCATCGATTGCGACTTCCTTGGCAACATTGAGCAAGTGTTCGCGGGCGTGATCGACATCGCCCTGAGACCAGTCCTCAACGCCTTCATAAACCTCCTTGAGCATGTCGCCTATCGCCACGGCCAACATCAGGTCGCCCAACACGGGTACAAACAGGGCGGCCACATTGACCAACAACAAGCCCGCATTTTTGTAGAACTGCCAACGCGCCTCGCGCGCCTGCTCGTCCAGCACGCCCGTCGGCACTGCCAGCATCAGTGCATCGGCAAACATGTTTTTAAGCTGCACCTGGCACAAGTAGTGCGCCGCCCTCATGTTGAGGGGAGCTGTCGTGAGGCTTAGATGGTCGCGTTTTTCATGCACTTTTTGCATGAAATCAGCACGCGCGCTCAGGCTGACGAAACGCGAAAAGAAATGGGCATATGCCGGGTCTTGAAGTCGCACCCTTAAGGTATTGGTAAACGCCTCTAATGAACTGAACTCAAAAAACGGCGCCACCGGATCGTTCGGGATATAGACAATCAGCCGGTTATCGGGATGCAGCAGCGGCGTGTCGCAAGTGAACAACACTACCCCGTCAATCACGGTATCCAGAATGGACATTGAGCTGAGCAGGACAGGCTTTCCATCCAGCATCCCGGTTGTCACGGATGCTGTCCCTGTAGCGCCCGGCAACTCGGCCAACACGGCCTGATAAGCGGTGGGTCCTATATTTTTTTTAAGCAGTCCAATATGCGCATCAACCTGCATGTCATAGGCCTTGAGCCGTTGCAGGTGAGTGAGCGTCGTTTGCTGCGCGGCGCTGGGTTGGAGAGTGCCTGAAGCAGCAACCCCCAAAAACTGCTGAAGATAGGTCTGATATTTTTGCCCCAGGTCCAGCCTGCGGCACAGGGCGGCAAACTGCTGGGGTTTGACCGCACTGACCTGCTCTTCATGCCCGCCGTGACGAATATGACTTTGCGGATTGAAGCCACCCGGCAGTGCTTCAGCCTCAGAAAAATTTTGCAGTGCGGCCCACAACAACGTTTTTGGCTCATCGCGCACCGTGTAATGCCGCAACGAAAAAGCGAGCGTGTCGTCCGCAATCAGGTGGACATGGACAACTGCCAGATAGTCGCGGTGAACATCCAGCAAAGGCCCGAATTCACGCCACGCTTCAGCCGCCAGCAATGCCCCGCAATACACCTCGACACTCTGCAATTCGCCGAATTTTTTGCCGATCAAGCCATGGTAGGAACGGCTTTGCGCCATCGATTCATTCAAGGCCGTGAGAACCCCGGGATCGGCGTCCACCAGCCACTTGGGCAGGTGACTTTGCACCATTTCCAAGGATTCAAGGTCACTGAAAGTGGCTTCTCGGGCGTCTAGTGGCAATTTTTTGAGTGAGCGAGTCATAAGCGATCTTCTTCAAGTCAGAGCAAACAGGTCATCACGCTACCTGCGCCGTGCGGGGAAGATGCCGTACATAGTTATGAGCTGACTCAAGTGACCGCCTGCGAATTTTTTTGAACGTTCACGCAAACCAGGGACTCGTAAAAAACAGACGACTTACGGCGGCGCACTCTGACGATGTGTTAGCGCCGAAGGGATCGGAAGACAGGTCAGAGCTTTTTATCCGATCCAAAAACAGGGCCATAACGCAACAGGCCCGGCTTCAAAAGGGTTCAAGCAGTATGTGTGGATTAGCTGGCGAGATACGTTTTGATCACCAACCTGCCGACCTGGCAGCCATCGAACGCATTACCCACCACCTGGCACCCCGCGGGCCTGATGCCTGGGGTTTTCACAGTCAGGGGCCGATTGCCTTGGGGCATCGCCGTCTGAAAATCATGGATTTGTCGGACGGCTCGGCGCAGCCGATGGTCGACAACCAACTGGGGTTGTCCCTGGCATTCAATGGCGCAATCTATAACTTTCCTGAACTGCGCGCAGAACTCGAAAACCTCGGCTATGCCTTTTATTCCGACGGCGACACCGAGGTGCTGCTCAAGGGTTATCACGCCTGGGGCGAAGCGTTATTACCCAAACTCAATGGCATGTTTGCCTTTGCCATTTGGGAGCGTGATACCCAACGCCTGTTCATTGCCCGCGACCGCTTAGGGGTCAAGCCGCTCTACCTGTCGCGAACCGGCCAGCGCATGCGCTTTGCTTCCACGCTGCCGGCATTGCTCAAGGGGGGCGATATCAGCCCCATGCTCGATCCGGTTGCACTGAACCATTACTTGAACTTTCATGCCGTAGTGCCTGCCCCGCGCACGCTGATCGCCGGTATCGAAAAGCTGCCACCCGCCACCTGGTTGCGTGTCGACGCCGACGGCCATACCGAACAGAAGACCTGGTGGACACTGCCTTATGGCCCACATGCCGACGAAGCAAACCTGACCCTTGAAGACTGGCGCGACCGGGTACTGGACAGCACCCGCGAGGCGGTTGCCATCCGCCAGCGCGCCGCGGTGGATGTGGGCGTGTTGCTCTCGGGCGGGGTCGACTCCAGCTTGTTGGTGGGTCTGTTGCGCGAAGTGGGCGTACAGGATCTGTCGACTTTTTCTATCGGTTTTGAAGACGCAGGCGGCGAGCGCGGCGACGAATTCCAGTACTCGGATTTGATTGCCAAGCATTACGGCACCCGTCATCACCAACTGCGCATTGGCGAGCACGAGATCATTGAGCAACTGCCCGCGGCCTTCCGCGCCATGAGCGAACCGATGGTCAGCCATGACTGCATTGCCTTTTACTTGCTCTCGCGTGAGGTGGCCAAGCATTGCAAAGTCGTACAAAGCGGCCAGGGCGCGGATGAACTGTTTGCCGGTTATCACTGGTACCCCCAGGTGGATGGCGCCAGCGATCCCTATAGCGCTTATCGCGAGGCATTTTTTGATCGCAGCTTCGACGACTACAAAGCCACCGTGCAGCCACAGTGGCTGACCGCCAACGATGCCGCTGGCGACTTTGTGCGTGAACATTTCGCACAGCCGGGGGCGGACGCCGGGGTGGATAAAGCACTGCGTCTGGACAGCACCGTGATGCTGGTGGATGACCCGGTCAAACGTGTCGACAACATGACGATGGCGTGGGGCCTGGAAGCACGCACGCCGTTTTTGGACTATCGCCTGGCCGAGCTGTCGGCGCGTATTCCGGCGCGCTTCAAGCTGCCCGACGGCGGCAAGCAAGTGCTCAAGGAAGCCGCGCGCCTGGTAATCCCCAGCGAGGTGATTGACCGCAAGAAGGGATACTTCCCGGTGCCGGGTCTCAAGCATTTGCAAGGGGACACGCTCAACTGGGTCCGCGAGCTGTTGCTCGATCCGAGCCAGGAGCGGGGTTTGTTCCAACCGGCCATGCTCGATCGCCTGCTGACCAATCCGCACAGCCAACTGACGCCCCTCAATGGTTCAAAACTGTGGCAATTGGCGGCGCTGAATCTGTGGTTAAGCGAACAAGGAATCTGAGCGATGAAACCTCTCGCCACGGTCTATAGCCAACGCTTGATACGCGGTCAAGCCCCCTCTTATGAACGCTTGCAAGCGCGCCTGGCCGAAGATGGCAGCCCGCTGGATGCTCAACCTGTGGCCATTCATTGTGGCTGGGGGCGCTTGCTGATCGGGCACACCTTTCCCGATGCGGCCACTCTGGCCAATGAACTGCTCAATGAGCACACCGGCGAGCGTGACATCGCGTTGTACGTGGCCGCGCCGCAGCAGGTACTGGCCCAGGCACCACAGCAATTGTTTCTCGACCCCTCCGACACCCTGCGCTTGTGGTTTACCGATTACCGCCCCGCCACACGAGTATTTCGCGGTTTTCGCATTCGCCGTGCGCAAAACGAAGCCGACTGGGTTGCCATCAATACGCTGTACACCGCACGTAACATGCTGCCTGTTGACCCGACTTTGCTCACATCGCGGCATCAAGGCGGGCCTGTGTACTGGATCGCCGAAGATGAAGACAGCGGCGCGGTGATTGGCAGCGTGATGGGCCTCAATCACCACACCGCCTTTCATGACCCGGAAAACGGCAGCAGCTTATGGTGCCTGGCGGTAGACCCGCATTGCACACGCCCAGGCGTGGGTGAAGTGCTGGTGCGCCATTTAGTCGAACACTTCATGAGCCGAGGCCTGAGCTACCTCGACTTGTCAGTGCTGCACGACAACCAGCAGGCGAAGAGCCTGTATCACAAGCTGGGTTTTCGCACGCTGTCGACCTTTGCCATCAAGCGTAAAAACGGCATTAACCAGCCGCTGTTTCTTGGGCCGGGTCCTGAAGTCGGACTGAACCCGTATGCGCGCATCCTCGTCGAAGAAGCCTACAAGCGCGGTATCGACGTGCACATCGATGACGCCAGCGCCGGACTGTTCACCCTCTCTCACGGCGGGCGGCGCATTCGCTGTCGCGAGTCACTGTGCGACTTGACCAGCGCCATCAGCATGAGTTTGTGCCAAGACAAAAGCCTGACGCACAAGGTGCTGAGCCAAGCGGGCCTGAACCTGCCCGCCCAACAATTGGCGGGTAATGCGGATGACAACCTGGCCTTTTTGGAGCAACACGGGCGCATCGTGGTCAAGCCACTGGATGGTGAACAGGGCGACGGTGTGGCTGTGGACCTGAGCACCCTAAATCAAGTGCAACAAGCCATTGAGGCTGCGCGGGCGTTTGACAGCCGGGTCTTGCTCGAAAGTTTTCATCAGGGCCACGACCTGCGCATTGTCGTGATCGGCTTTGAAGTGGTCGCCGCCGCCATCCGCCGTCCTGCACACGTGGTGGGCGATGGCCATCACAGCGTCCACCAACTGATCGAAGCACAAAGCCGTCGACGTCAAGCCGCCACCGATGGCGAAAGCCGCATCCCGATGGACACCGAAACCCTGCGCACCGTACAAGCCGCCGGGTATGAGTACGCAAGTATTCTGCCTGCGGGGCACACATTGGCCGTGCGCCGAACCGCCAACCTGCACACGGGCGGCTGCCTGGAGGATGTAACCGATGTGTTGCACCCGGTGTTGGCCGACGCGGCCATCCGCGCCGCCAGGGCGCTGGATATTCCAGTGGTCGGCCTGGACCTGATGGTGCCCGCTGCCGATCAACCCGAGTATGTGTTTATCGAAGCCAACGAGCGGGCCGGTCTGGCTAACCACGAACCGCAACCCACCGCTGAGCGCTTCATCGACTTGCTCTTTCCCCACAGTCAGCCAGCGCCTTAAGCGCGCTCGCTGAACGTCATCCCAAGGCACGTCGCGTGGGCACCTTTCGCGACGGGCCTCGCCTCAGGAGTTTTTATGAATCGCCACCTGCCGCAACCCGATCTCGATTACCTGCAACGGGTCTTGCTGGAAATGCTCGCCATTCCCAGTCCCACCGGCTTCACTGACACCATCGTGCGCTATGTGGCAGAACGTCTTGAAGAACTGGGCATCCCTTTCGAACTGACGCGCCGAGGCACGTTGCGTGCAACCCTTAAAGGCCAACAAAGCAGCCCGGACCGCGCGGTTTCAGCGCATTTGGACACCATCGGCGCCAGCGTGCGGGCGATCAAGGACAACGGGCGCCTGGTGTTGGCGCCGGTGGGCTGCTGGTCCAGCCGTTTTGCAGAGGGCAGCCGCGTCAGTTTGTTTACCGATAATGGCGTGATTCGCGGCAGCGTCTTGCCGTTGATGGCTTCGGGGCATGCGTTTAATACCGGAGTGGATGAGCTGCCGATCAGTTGGGATCACATCGAGCTGCGTCTGGATGCCTACTGCGCAACCCGTGCAGACTGCGATTCGTTGGGGATCAACGTGGGGGATTTTGTCGCCTTCGATCCACTGCCCGAATTTACCGAGAGCGGGCATATCAGCGCCCGCCACCTGGACGACAAAGCCGGTGTTGCCGCGTTGTTGGCGGCATTGAAAGCGATTGTGGAAAGTGGCGAGCAGCCACAAATCGACTGTCACCCGCTGTTTACCATTACCGAAGAAACCGGCAGCGGCGCCGCAGCGGCATTGCCGTGGGATGTGAGTGAGTTTGTCGGGATTGATATTGCGCCGGTCGCACCGGGCCAGCATTCCAGCGAACACGCCGTCAGTGTGGCAATGCAAGATTCGGGCGGGCCGTACGACTACCACTTGTCGCGGCATTTGTTGCGCTTGGGGGCCGAACACGAACTCCCCGTGCGACGGGACATGTTTCGTTATTACTTCAGCGATGCACACTCGGCGGTCACCGCAGGGCATGACATTCGTTGCGCCTTGTTGGCGTTTGGCTGCGACGCGACCCACGGCTATGAACGTACGCACATCGACAGCCTGGCAGCACTGAGCCGTTTGCTCGGGGCGTACATGATGAGTCCGCCCGTGTTTGCCAGTGATGCACAGCCCGCGCAGGGTTCGCTGGACCGGTTCAGTCACCAGCTTGAGCACGACACGCAAATGGAGAGCGACACACGCGTGCCGTCAGTGGACAGTTTGGTGGGCGATAACCGCGACTGAAACCCCGCGCCCGCGGAGCAGGTGGCGCAGGCTGCGGTCTTTTGAAGTGACAAGATCAAAAGATCGCAGTCGGCGCCAGCACCTATAGGGCAGGTTTAAACCTGTGCTTGGGCGCCTTCAAACCACGCGAGCTTCTCACGCAGCAGGACCACTTCGCCTACGATCACCAGTGTCGGGGCATGCACCTCGTGCTCTGCCACCAGGGTCGCAAGGTTGCCCAGCGTGCCTGTGAACACTCGCTGGTTCGAGGTCGTGCCCTGTTGAATCAACGCCGCTGGCGTATCAGCAGAACGACCGTGCTGGATCAGCTGTTCACAGATGATCGGCAAACCCACCAGCCCCATGTAGAACACCAGCGTTTGCGCTGGAGCAACCAAGTCGCTCCACGGCAGATTGCTGGTGCCGTCTTTCAAGTGACCGGTGACAAAACGCACGGATTGCGCGTAATCACGGTGGGTCAAGGGAATGCCTGCATACGCCGCACAACCACTGGCCGCCGTGATGCCTGGCACAACCTGGAAGGGAATCCCATGCGCCGCCAGCTCTTCGATTTCTTCACCGCCGCGACCAAAAATAAACGGGTCGCCGCCTTTGAGCCGCACTACCCGCTTGCCTTGCTTGGCCAAATCAACCAATTGCTGGTTGATCTGGTCTTGCGGAACGGCATGATCGGCACGACGCTTGCCCACATAAATGCGTTCAGCATCACGTCGGCACAGTTCCAGAATCGCGGGCGCTACCAAGCGGTCGTACAGCACCACATCCGCTTGCTGCATTAAACGCAAGGCACGAAAGGTCAACAGATCCGGATCACCCGGCCCGGCGCCCACGAGATAGACCTCGCCGGTGGCCTTGCTCGCTTCACCGTTGATCTTGGCCAGCAACAGGCGCTCTGCTTCGGCGCCCTGACCCGCCAGCTGGCGGTCGGCAATCGGGCCTTGAAACACGTCTTCCCAAAATGCACGGCGCTGTTGCACATCTGGAAACAGGCCTTTGACCTGAGCTCGAAAGCGCGCCGCAAGGCCCGCCAACTGACCGTAGGTCGAAGGGATCCAGGTTTCGAGCTTGGCCCGAATCAACCTCGCCAGCACGGGTGCATCGCCGCCACTGGAGACCGCAATCACCAGCGGTGAACGGTCGACGATGGCCGGGAAGATCACGCTGCACAAGGCCGGTGCATCCACCACATTGACCGGCACGCAGCGCCGATGGGCATCGGCGGAGACTTGCGCATTCAGTGGCTCGTCGTCCGTGGCAGCAATGATCAGCACACACCCTTGCAGGTCGGCCTCCACATAGCCGCGCAAAACACGCTCACCACCGCTGCTGCTAATCAACTCACACAACTGCGGCTCAATGGCGGGTGCAACTACCCGCAACACCGCACCGGCATCCGCCAGCAGGCGGGATTTGCGCAAGGCAATTTCCCCGCCGCCGACCACCAGTACACGGCTGCCACGCAGGTTATGAAACAGCGGCAGAAACTCCATTTAGCCGATGACCTCAATGCCGCCCATGTAAGGCTTGAGCACGTCCGGTACACGGATCGAACCGTCTGCCTGCTGGTAGTTTTCCAGCACAGCGACCAACGTACGCCCTACTGCCAGCCCCGAACCGTTAAGCGTATGCACCAGCTCCGGCTTGCCGGTTTCCGGGTTGCGGAAGCGTGCTTGCATGCGCCGCGCCTGGAAATCACCGCAGTTGGAGCACGACGAAATTTCGCGGTACTTGTCCTGGCTCGGAATCCACACTTCCAGGTCATAGGTCTTGATAGCACTGAAACCCATGTCGCCGGTGCACAGCGCCAGCGTGCGGTACGGCAGCTCAAGCAATTGCAACACTTTCTCGGCGTTAGCCACCAGGCCTTCCAGTGCGTCCATCGAGGTCGATGGCTCAACGATCTGGACCATTTCAACCTTGTCGAACTGGTGCTGGCGAATCATGCCGCGCGTGTCACGACCCGACGCGCCCGCTTCACTGCGAAAGCACGGCGTGTGCGCGACAAATTTGATCGGCAACGCTTTGTGCTCGACGATTTCGCCGGCGACGATGTTGGTCAGCGTGACTTCAGCTGTAGGGATCAGGTAGAAGTCCGCTTCGCCTTCGCGGCTGATTTTGAACAGTTCTTCTTCGAACTTGGGCAGCTGGCCAGTGCCTTGCAGCGCAGGCGCCTGAACCAGATAAGGCGTGTAAGCCTCTTCGTAGCCGTGTTCGCCGGTATGCAGGTTGATCATGAATTGCGCCAACGCACGATGCATACGGGCAATCGGGCCGCGCAGCAAGGCAAAGCGGGCACCGGACAATTTGGCGGCGGTTTCGAAATCCAGCCAGCCGTATTGCTCACCGAGCGCAACGTGGTCCTTGATCTCGAAATCAAACGTTTTGGGCGTGCCCCAACGACGGATCTCGACGTTACCGTCTTCGTCGGCGCCGACCGGTACCGAGGCGTCCGGCAGGTTCGGCAGGCTCAACAGGATCGAGTCCAGTTCGGTCTGGATCACGTCCAGAGCAACTTTCCCGTTGTTCAGCTCAGTGCCCATATTTTCAACACTGGCCATCAATGGCGCGATGTCTTCACCGCGCGCCTTGGCTTGACCAATGCTCTTGGAGATTGCATTACGCTCGGCCTGGAGCTTCTCGGTCAGGGTCTGGACTTCTTTGCGCTGGGCTTCGAGCGCGTCGATGCGCGCCACGTCCAGCGTGAAGCCTCGGGATGCCAGGCGATCCGCTACGTCCTGAAGGTTGCTACGTAACAGTTTGGAATCGAGCATGTCGGTTTCTCGTTTATCAAAGTTTGGTCAGGGACAGGCCAGCCCAGGTTGCGAGCAGCCCGCCGAATACGCTGAGGGCCGCATAGCCCAGTGCCAGTAGCACTTGCCCGCTTTCGAGCAGGCGCACCGTATCCAGTGAAAAGGATGAAAAAGTGGTCAAGCCACCCAGGAACCCCACCATCAGTCCGGCACGGACTTCAATCGGTACTTCCGGGCGGATCAAAAAAAGTCCGTAAAGGATGCCAATCAGCAGGCAGCCCACGATATTAACGGCCAACGTCGCCGTATAGAAGTGCCGCGGCCAATTGGCGTTGATCCAGTTACCGCTAGCAAAGCGTATCAAGGTGCCCGCGACACCGCCGACAGCCACGGCTGCAATCAAAGGAATCACGGTTTTCTCCGCTGTACCGGGCTGATGCGATCCAGGGCCGCCAGGTGTTTTAGCTTCTCGCCGATTTTAAGCTCCAGGCCACGCGGCACCGGTTGATACAGCGCCAAAGGCTGCAACTCATCCGGGAAGTAGTCTTCGCCTGCGGCGTAGGCATCCGGCTCATCATGGGCGTAACGGTACTCATCGCCGTAGCCGAGTTGCTTCATCAGTTTGGTCGGTGCGTTGCGCAAATGCAGCGGCACTTCAAGCGAGCCATATTCAGAGGCACTGCGCAAAGCAGCTTTGAAGCCCATGTACACCGCATTGCTTTTGGGCGCGCAGGCCAGATAAGTGATGGCCTGTGCAACAGCCAACTCACCTTCCGGGCTGCCCAGACGCTCTTGCACGTCCCAGGCAGACAAGCACAGGCTCAGGGCTCGCGGGTCAGCGTTACCGATGTCTTCGCTGGCCATGCGCACCACGCGTCGTGCGATATACAGCGGGTCGCAACCGCCATCGATCATGCGTGCAAACCAGTACAGGGCGCCGTCAGGGTTGGAGCCGCGAACCGATTTGTGCAATGCCGAAATCTGGTCATAGAAGGCTTCACCGCCCTTGTCGAAACGCCGCTGCGTATCACCCAGCAGGCTTTGCAACAGGTCCGTACCGATTTCGCTGTTGTCTTCGGCAAGATCGGCGGCGTTTTCCAGCAGGTTGAGCAAACGCCGGCCGTCGCCGTCGGCTGCGCGCAGCAAAATATGAAAACCCTCATCGCTGAGGGTCAAGCCACGCTTGCCCAAGCCTTTTTCTTCAGTCAGCGCTCGCTGTACCAGTTTGAGCAAGGCGGCTTCATCGAGGCTCTTGAGCACGTAGACCCGCGCCCGAGACAACAGGGCGTTGTTCAACTCAAAAGAGGGATTTTCAGTGGTCGCGCCAATGAAGATCAGCGTGCCATCTTCGACGTAAGGCAAGAATGCATCCTGCTGTGACTTGTTGAAGCGATGCACTTCGTCAACAAACAGGATGGTGCGACGACCATATTGCCCCGCCTGCTGCTTGGCGATTTCGACCGCCTGGCGGATTTCCTTCACGCCCGCCAGCACGGCTGAAACGGTTTCAAAATGCGCATCCGAGACTTCTGCCAGTAACCGCGCCAAGGTGGTTTTACCCACGCCCGGCGGGCCCCAGAAGATCATCGAGTGCAGCGCACCCTGCTCCAATGCTTCACGCAGGGGCTTGCCCCGCGCCAGCAGGTGTTGCTGGCCGACGTACTCATCCAGGTTGGCGGCCCGCAAACGGGCGGCCAGCGGCTGAGCAATCGGCGCACTTCGAAACAGGTCCATCACTACTTGAACAACCTCACTGGGGTCTGACGATGATCTGTACGGGAGCCGGGGTTATTCCTGGATGACATCAGCGCCTTTAGGCACGTCGAACTTGAATTTGCTCGCAGGGACATCCTCATTCACCTTTACCCCGTTAAACAGGATGTTGGTGCGCTGGCCCACGCTGTCGATCAACTGCATTTCGTTGATCTTGCCATTGCGAAAAGACAAGCGCAGCGAATCGAACAGGGTGTCTTTGGTCTTGGGCTTAAGGATGAAATCCATCACTTCGCCTTGCTCTTTGGAGGTGACGTCATAACTCTGTTCGATTTTCGATACATCGCCCGACAGCAGCAATGCCGGGGTCTGGGTCAGTCGCTGATCCAGCTTTTTGATCGTCGCCTGTTCCAGATCAGGGTCCCAGAGAGTGACCTTCTGGCCATCGGAAATCATGGTTTGTTCATTCGGCGCATCGGTGTGCCAGTAAAACAGGCCCGGACGCTTGACCGACATTTCGCCTGCCGTTTCTTGCAATTGGGTTCCGCTGCCATCCAGCGTCAATTGGGAGAAGCGCGCAGTGATGGTATTGGACTGACCCAGCAGTTGACCCAAGCGCTGTACATCCGCAGGGCCGGCATGGGCCGCAAGCGAAGACAAAGCCAATACCGGTAGCAACAGCATGCTGACAAAACGCATGAAAATCCTCTTTGATTAGGTAAGCCCAGTTCGCGGACACGCCGCGAGCTGATCAGTCGCGTATTGGAGCCGGCGCCAGTACTTCGCGCGAGCCATTAGTGTTCATTGAGGTTACGACCCCGGCCATCTCCATGGATTCAATCATGCGAGCAGCCCGGTTGTAGCCGATTTTCAATTTGCGTTGTACCGCAGAGATCGACGCGCGACGGCTTTCCAGCACAAACTGCACCGCTTCGTCGTACAGCGCGTCGGTTTCTGCATCGTCTGCACCTTCACCGCTGCCGCCTTCGAAACCGCTGCCGGCCTCTTCAACGCCGTTAAGGATGTCATCGTTGTAATCCGGGCTGCCGCGCAGTTTCCAGGCTTCTACCACGCGATGCACTTCTTCATCGGATACAAAAGCGCCATGCACACGAATCGGCAGGCTGGTGCCGGGCGGCATGTAGAGCATGTCACCGTGGCCCAGCAATTGCTCGGCGCCGCCTTGATCGATGATGGTGCGTGAGTCGATCTTGCTCGACACCTGAAACGCCATGCGCGTCGGGATGTTGGCTTTGATCAGGCCCGTGATCACGTCCACCGAAGGACGCTGGGTCGCGAGAATCAAGTGGATGCCCGCCGCACGGGCCTTCTGTGCGATACGCGCGATCAGCTCTTCAACCTTTTTGCCGACGATCATCATCATGTCGGCAAATTCGTCGACCACCACCACGATGGTCGGCAACTTGGTGAGCAGCGGTGCTTCGTCGTGAATGCTTTCGCGCTTGTACAGCGGGTCGGTCAACGGCTCGCCTGCCGCTTCTGCGTCTTTGATCTTCTGATTGAAGCCCGCGAGGTTTCGCACGCCCATCTTGGCCATCAACTTGTAGCGGCGCTCCATCTCCGCCACGCTCCAACGCAGGGCGTTGGCTGCGTCTTTCATGTCGGTCACGACCGGGCACAGCAAATGCGGAATGCCTTCGTAGATCGACAGCTCAAGCATTTTCGGGTCGATCATGATCAGCTTGGCGTCTTCTGGGCCAGACTTGAACAAGATCGACAGGATCATGGCGTTCACACCCACCGACTTACCGGAACCGGTAGTACCGGCTACCAGCAAGTGAGGCATTTTTGCCAGATCGGTAATCACCGGTTTGCCACCGATGTCATGCCCCAGCGCCAACGTGACAGGTGACTTGGCATTGTCAAACTCAGGGGTCGAGAGCACTTCACTGAACCGCACGATTTGGCGGTCCTCGTTGGGAATCTCGATACCGACCGTGGTTTTACCGGGAATGACTTCAACCACACGCACACTGGTCACCGCCAGTGATCGGGCAAGGTCTTTGGCCAGGTTGGCGATGCGGCTGACCTTGACCCCGGCAGCCGGCTGGATCTCATAGCGGGTGATTACAGGGCCGGGATGGATCGAATCCACGGCCACCTCAACCCCGAACTCTTTAAGTTTGATCTCAAGCAAGTGCCCCACCGCCGCGAGAGACTCGGGGGAATAATTGAGTTGTTTCTTTTCGGCCGGATCGAGGATCGAGATCGGTGGCAACGTGCCCTCGACCGCACTGTCGACAAACAACGGCGCCTGTTTTTCTTTCTGTACGCGCTTGCTAGGCTCCGGCGCTTTGGGCGGTGCAGGGGCAATCACGGCCGGCACGTGCTTCTCGCGCTCAGACATGTGCTTGCTTAGCGCCTGTTCGCGCTCGATCAAACGCTCTTTGGCCTTGGCCTGTTCGCGCTTGTCGCAAACGCTGGGCGCCACCACTTCGCTCACGCGGGTATCGACCTCACGCAGTTGGGCGACCATTTGTTTGCGCTCGGCACGGTCCGACCACCAGCGATTGGCGGCCCCCTGGATCAGTTCAAATAGATCAAGGGTGATTTTGCCGGTGACATCCATCACCTTGAACCATGACAGGTCGGTAAATACCGTCAGGCCAAACAGGAACAAAGCAATCAGCAGCAATGTGCTGCCCTGCACGTTCAGCGCGTTTCTGGCCAGATCGCCCAGGCTTTCGCCCAATGCCCCACCCGCACCCGCTGGCAAGCCCGCAGCCGAGTGGAAGTGAATATGCGCCAGCGCGGCCCCCGAGAGCACCAGAAAAACCAGGCCAATCAAGCGCCACGAAAACAGCCAGCCGCTCCACTGCCAGGGCTGATGCCGTTCGCGAAAAATCTGATACGCCTTGACCGCCAGCAGCAACGGGAAAATATACGCAAAGTAACCGAGCACCATGAACAGGATGTCAGCGCTGTACGAGCCAGCGGGCCCGCCAAAGTTCTGCACATCGACCACGCGGCTGTTGTGGCTCCAGCCGGGATCGTCCTTGCCATACGTGAGCAAGGCCATCATCAGAAACAGGCATAAGGCGCCAATAGCGATCAATGCACCTTCCTTGAGACGGTAGTGCAATTGCTGACGCCAGAGAGGAACATCTTTAGGTGCTGCTGTGGATTTCTTCAAAACGCGTGTTTTCCTGCGCCTGTGGCGCGCCCAACTATTGATTGACTGCAAAATACTGCTCACAGAGAGCAGGTGACAAGTTCAGACATGAAACTGGACTAGCCTTGCACACAGCCTTGTACTATTACGTCTTTTTCATGACCAGCCCGCCATGAAAGACATTGAACACTGTGCAGCTTAGAACAGCTCAAACAGGCGGGCCATTGTACGGGTTTAGGCCACTGATGCCATGCTGGCACAGGACGTAACAGAAATTGTCTTGTGCAAGGCTGCCATGCGCCAATTTGAGCATGCATTACCTTTTGTGACAAAGACTTATACCACTCTCAAAACAGAGCTTACATTTCACCGGCAGATCGACTGAGACCGCACGTGTGCGAGAGAGTTGCAGCCCCCCTCCCCTCCTTGTGTAAGACTGACTGCCATGCTGACCTGGTTAAAACGCGACACGTTGACGTTTCCACCCCTGAGCAAAGCCATGCGCGAACCCAATGGCTTGCTGGCGGCAGGCGGCGACCTGTCGGCCGACCGGTTGATCCAGGCCTATCGCCACGGCTGCTTCCCATGGTTTAGCGAAGGCCAGCCCATCCTCTGGTGGTCACCAGACCCGCGCACCGTATTGTTTCCCGGGGAGCTGCACGTATCGCGCAGTCTGGGCAAACTGTTGCGCCAGCAGCGCTACCAGGTAACGTTTGATCGCGATTTCAGCGCCGTCATCAGCGCTTGCGCCGCGCCGCGCCCGTATGCAGACGGGACCTGGATCACGAATGACATGCAACAGGCTTACATTGAGCTTCACGCCCGCGGGCACGCCCATTCGGTTGAAGTGTGGGACAACAACGAACTGGTCGGCGGCCTGTATGGTCTGGCGATGGGCCAACTATTTTTTGGCGAATCCATGTTCAGCCGCGCAGACAACGCATCAAAGGTCGGCTTTGCCACCCTGGTCAGACAGCTACAAGCATGGGGCTTTGTCCTGATTGATTGCCAGATGCCCACCGAGCACCTTCAAAGCCTGGGCGCTCGCTCGATACCTCGCGAACAATTCGCCGACTTCCTGCATAACCACCTCGACCAGCCTACAACCGCACAGTGGGTTTTGTAGGCGAGTTTTACGAGCTGGCTTACACTTAATTCAATGTTTTCCCGAGGGCCGATCATGACCGAGCTGGCGCGCTTGAAGTTTTATGCCACTCAACCTCACGCTTGCAGCTACCTGCCCGACGAACAAGCCACCACGCTGTTCCTCGACCCTAGCCAGCCAATGGACGTGCAGGTGTATGCCGACTTGTCCGAAATGGGCTTCAGGCGCAGTGGCGACCACCTGTATCGTCCGCACTGCCTCAAATGCGACGCGTGTACCCCTGCACGCATACCCGTTGCCCTGTTCACCCCCAATCGTCAGCAAAAACGCATTTTCAAGCGCAATGCCGACTTACACGTACAGGTGGCCAAGCCGGGGTTCAGCGAAGAGCATTTCGACCTGTATCAGCGCTACATCGAACAGCGTCATGCCGATGGCGACATGTATCCGCCGAGCCGCGATCAGTTTTCGACCTTTTTGGTACGCGACCTGCCGTTTTCCAGGTTTTATGAGTTTCGACTGGACGGACGGTTGCTGGCAGTGGCGGTGACTGACGTGCTGCCCAATGGTTTATCGGCGGTCTACACCTTTTACGAACCCGCTGAAGAGCGCCGCAGCCTGGGCCGCTACGCCATCCTGTGGCAAATAGACGAAGCCCGGCGCTTGGGACTGGACGCCGTGTACCTGGGTTACTGGATCAAAAACTGCAAAAAAATGAATTACAAGACCGAATACAGGCCCATTGATCTGCTGATTAATCAAAGATGGAGCACTCTTTACTAACCCCCCCTTGGCTTGAACCCCATTTTTCGGGCACAATGCACGCCGCTTTTGCCTGGCGCAGTTGCACCGGGCCATTCACTGGACACCGAGGGCTTTACTGCATGTCGAAAGAAGACAGCTTCGAAATGGAAGGCACTGTCGTCGACACCCTGCCCAACACCATGTTTCGCGTGGAGTTGGAAAATGGGCACGTCGTAACCGCGCATATCTCCGGCAAGATGCGCAAGAACTACATTCGTATTCTTACCGGTGACAAAGTGCGCGTCGAGCTGACGCCCTATGACTTGAGCAAAGGGCGCATCACTTACCGCGCCCGTTAATCTAGTCAATACAAAACGCCCGGTTATGCCGGGCGTTTTTGTTTGCCTGAGATTTGTCGCGCCCCCTATTCGCAGGCTGCGAGCCTTTGCGGATTCGCCAAACACCTAAAAGGCTATGCCGAACACCATAAAAAAAGCGCCTTTCGGCGCTTTTTTTAAAGCTACATCACATCAAGCCATTTCGACTGAGGTCTCAAACTCAAAGGTCAACTCACCGTCTTTCAGGTCGATGTGCACCACACCGCCATGATCGGCCAGCTCACCGAAGAGAATTTCTTCCGCCAACGGACGCTTGATCTTGTCCTGAATCAGACGTGCCATCGGGCGCGCGCCCATCAACACGTCATATCCACCGGCTGCCAGCCAACCACGCGCCGCATCCGTCACCTCAAGCTGCACATGCTTGTCTTCCAGCTGCGCTTGCAACTCGGTGAGGAACTTGTCCACCACATGCTTGATCACCTCATGGCTGAGGCGACCAAATTGGATAATGGTGTCCAGACGGTTACGGAACTCCGGCGTGAAGCTCTTCTTGATCGCCTCCATCGCATCGGACGAGTGATCCTGGAAGGCAAAGCCGATCGACGCCCTCGACGCTGTTTCGGCACCCGCGTTGGTGGTCATGATGACGATCACGTTGCGGAAGTCAGCTTTACGCCCGTTGTTGTCGGTCAGCGTGCCGTGATCCATAACCTGCAACAGCAAGTTAAAGACTTCAGGATGCGCCTTCTCGATCTCATCAAGCAGCAGCACGCAATGTGGCTGCTTGGTGATGGCTTCGGTCAACAAACCACCCTGATCGAAGCCAACGTAGCCAGGAGGTGCACCGATCAGGCGAGAGACGGTGTGACGTTCCATGTACTCGGACATATCGAAACGTACCAGCTCAACACCCAATGCCTTGGCCAACTGACGAGCCGCTTCAGTTTTACCGACACCGGTTGGCCCAGCGAACAGGAACGAACCTACGGGCTTGTCTGGCGACTTCAGACCGGCACGCGACAATTTGATTGCCGTCGACAGCGAATCAATCGCTGCGTCCTGACCAAATACCGTCAGCTTCAGGTCACGCTCAAGGTTACGCAGCAGCTCCTTGTCAGAACTGGACACATGCTTTGGCGGAATACGGGCAATTTTTGCCACGATATCTTCGACCTGCTCGACCTCAATGCGCTTGACGCGCTTCTCGACCGGCTGCAGACGCTGATAAGCACCCGCTTCGTCAATCACATCGATGGCCTTGTCGGGCATGTGCCGGTCATTGATATAACGCGACGCCAGCTCGGCCGCTGCACGCAGTGACTCATCGCTGTATTCGATATTGTGATGCTGCTCGAAACGCCCTTTCAGGCCGCGCAGGATACCGATGGTGTCTTCCACCGACGGCTCGGACACATCGACTTTCTGGAAGCGTCGTGCCAATGCACGATCCTTCTCGAAAATGCCGCGAAATTCCTGGAATGTCGTCGAGCCAATGCAGCGAATATCCCCCGAAGACAGCAGAGGCTTGAGCAGGTTGGAAGCGTCCATCACGCCACCTGACGCCGCGCCAGCACCAATAATGGTGTGGATTTCGTCGATGAACAGAATCGCCTGCGGGCGCTTTTTCAGCTCACCGAGCAACGCTTTGAAACGTTTTTCGAAATCGCCACGGTACTTGGTACCCGCCAGCAATGCGCCGAGATCAAGGGAGTAAACGATGCTGTTAGCCAGCAGGTCAGGTACCTGATTGTCGACGATACGCTTGGCCAGGCCTTCGGCAATCGCAGTTTTACCCACCCCGGCCTCACCCACCAGCAACGGGTTGTTTTTACGGCGGCGCGCCAGGATTTGAGCCACGCGCTCAACTTCCATCTCGCGCCCAACCAGCGGATCGATCCGACCCTGACGGGCCAGTTCATTCAAGTTGCTGGCGTAGGCATCCAGCGGATTGCTGGAAGAAGACGGCTCACCGCCTTCTTCATCCTGCATGTCTTGCTCACCTTCAGAGTGATCGCCATGGCCAGGCACTTTGGAAATACCGTGAGCGATGAAGTTGACGACATCAATGCGCGCAACACTCTGCTGCTTGAGCAGGAATACTGCCTGACTCTCCTGCTCACTGAAAATCGCGACCAGCACGTTAGCGCCGGTTACCTCACGCTTGCCCGAACTCTGCACGTGGAACACGGCACGTTGCAGAACACGCTGGAACCCGAGCGTAGGCTGGGTTTCGCGATCTTCATCGTGAACGGGGATCAAGGGGGTTGTGGAATCAATAAACTCTTGCAGGTCATGCTTGAGTTTGTCGAGGTTTGCGCCGCAAGCGCGTAGAACGGTTGCGGCCGCCTCATTATCTAAAAGCGCAAGAAGGAGGTGCTCAACCGTCATGAATTCATGACGCTTGGAGCGGGCTTCCTTGAAGGCAAGATTGAGGGTGACTTCGAGCTCGCGGTTTAACATGGCTTCACCTCATACCCAAGTGGTCGGCGTTAACCGTCCTTCTCGATTTCACAGAGTAGCGGATGCTGGCTTTCGCGTGCGTACTGGTTTACCTGCATGGCCTTGGTCTCGGCGATGTCGCGGGTAAAGATGCCGCACACTGCCCGTCCTTCTGTATGAACGGCCAGCATGACCTTGGTCGCCAATTCGCGATTCAAGTTAAAAAACACCTCAAGCACTTCGACAACGAAATCCATGGGTGTGTAGTCATCGTTGAACAAAACCACCTTGTACATCGGCGGCGCCTGAAGAGCAGGCTTAGCTTCTTGCACAGCCAAGCCAGCGGAGTCGTCGTCATCAAAATCGGGTCGATCCTGATTGAATGTTAGTCGAATCTGGCTGATTGCATGCATGGAAAGAAAGGTTCGTCGTTGAGCAATTACAGAGATGGAGGCAAGCGTGTCAATTTTCAACAGCGCCGCCGCGTGACCTTGACTATCGGTAAAACGGTGTTACAACCATTGGTACCCACAGTGGGGAATAAAGGTCCGCACAGTCAACCACTTTTGGTGGTCGATGTGCGAGTGAACTGGATGATACTCCAGTGATGGAGTTGTTTGCAGCAGAGGGATATGAGCATGCAAGGCACGGTCAAGTGGTTCAACAATGCCAAAGGCTTCGGCTTTATCAATACAGATGCCAAGGAAGGCAAAGATGAACAAGGAGACAAGATCGACTTTTTCGCCCATTTTTCGGCAATCGACATGGACGGCTATAAAACCCTGAAAGCGGGCCAGCCGGTAAGTTTCGAGATTACACAAGGCCCTAAAGGGCTGCACGCCGTGAAAATCACAAGCAGCCCACTCAACGCCCTACCGCAAATGACTGCGACAGAGGTTAAAACCCTCTCGGTCTGACCCACCGGCTCCACAGTCAGCGTTAAAAAAGGCCGATTCATTCACTTGAATCGGCCTTTTTAGTCACTGCGCGTTTACATATGCGCAATCAGCGCATCACCAAAGCCCGAAGACGAAACCAAGGTTGCGCCGTCCATTAGCCGCTCAAAATCATAGGTCACGGTTTTGGCCGATATCGCACCATTGGTGCCCTTGATGATCAGGTCTGCGGCTTCGGTCCAACCCATATGCCGCAACATCATTTCAGCGGAGAGAATCAGCGAACCTGGGTTCACCTGGTCCTTGCCTGCATATTTAGGCGCCGTGCCGTGAGTGGCCTCAAACATGGCAATGGTGTCGGACAGGTTGGCTCCCGGCGCAATACCGATACCGCCCACCTCCGCTGCCAGGGCATCGGAGAGGTAGTCGCCATTGAGGTTCAGCGTGGCAATCACGTCATATTCAGCCGGACGCAGCAGAATTTGTTGCAGCATCGCATCGGCAATGGCGTCTTTAACAATGACATTGCGTCCCGTTTTGGGATTTTTGAACTGCATCCACGGGCCGCCGTCGAGCAGCGTCGCACCAAACTCTTGGGCCGCGACTTCATAGGCCCACTCTTTGAAGGCGCCCTCGGTAAATTTCATGATGTTGCCTTTGTGCACGATGGTCAGCGACTCGCGGTCGTTATCCACCACATATTGCAAGGCTTTGCGCGCCAGGCGCTGAGTGCCTTCTTTGGACACTGGCTTGACGCCAATCCCGCAGTCCTGATCAAAACGGATCTTGGTCACGCCCATTTCTTCTTTCAGAAACTTGATAACCTTGATCGCTTCCGGTGAGCCGGCCTTCCACTCGATACCGGCGTAGATGTCCTCGGAGTTTTCACGAAAGATGGTCATGTCCACATCGCCTGGTTTTTTCACCGGGCTGGGCACACCTTCAAACCAACGCACCGGGCGCAGGCACACATACAAATCGAGCTGCTGGCGCAGGGCAACGTTGAGAGAGCGAATGCCACCGCCAACCGGCGTAGTCAGCGGGCCCTTGATGGAAACGACGTAATCCTTGACGGCGTCCAGGGTTTCTTGCGGCAGCCAAGTGTCCTGATCGTAGACCTGCGTCGCTTTTTCGCCCGCATAGACCTCCATCCAGGAGATTTTTCGCTTGCCTGCGTAGGCTTTGCTAACGGCCGCATCGACAACCTTGATCATGACCGGGCTGATATCGACACCAATACCGTCACCCTCAATGTAGGGAATGACGGGATTGTCGGGCACGTTAAGGGAGTGGTCTGCATTGACGGTGATTTTCTCACCTGCGGCTGGAACCTTGATCTTGTTGTATCCCATGCTGAACTCCATATGTGGGTTTAACATCTATGCCGTTCTGGAGCGTAACCCAGTTAAATGGACAGGCAAATCGAATGTTCCACATACCCGGTTACATGCTTACGACAACCTGCCTGACAAGTGCGAAAACAAAGGGGTTAGTGCCAAAACGCAGGGCGATATGCGAACGCTTCTTAGACCAATGGATGACCCCTGACCCACCGCAGCCCTCGCCGGAACATTAGTGACCTATGTATACTGCGCCGGTGACCGCGGAGTCATCGCGAGGCACCACATTGCAATGAGTCTTTCAGGCCTAGAAAGGCTGAGCCGTTACCCCGGCTCGACCGCTTGACGCTCTACTGATGCATTCACATCACCGCGAAGAACCTCGACTTTCGGCTCATTGTTCACTGTGAACGAAAGCGCCTACCCTGCGCATCTCGAGAATCTGAGCACGCTCAGCAAAGAAGAGAGTTAATCCGAAATGCCCACCCGTTCGAAGATCATCTATACCTTCACCGACGAAGCTCCGGCGCTCGCCACCTATTCACTGCTGCCTATCATCGAAGCGTTTACCGCCAAGGCTGATATCGCTGTTGAGACGCGCGACATCTCTCTGGCAGGCCGAATCCTTGCCAGCTTCCCCGAGCAATTGGGTGCCAAGGCTGTAGCCGACCACCTCGCCGAACTGGGCGCCCTGGCCGTTACGCCTGAAGCCAATATCATCAAGCTGCCTAACATCAGCGCCTCGGTGCCGCAATTGCAGGCCGCCATCAAAGAACTGCAAGCGCATGGCTTTGATATCCCGCACTACCCGGAGACCGTGACCACTGACGCCGACAAAGAAGTCAAAGCGCGTTACAGCAAAGTCATGGGCAGCGCCGTAAACCCGGTGCTACGCGAAGGCAACTCTGACCGTCGCGCCCCGCTGTCGGTCAAAAACTACGCGCGCAAGCACCCGCACAAAATGGGCGCATGGGCCGCAGACTCCAAGTCCCACGTGGCTCACATGAGCGAAGGCGACTTCTACGGCAGCGAAAAAGCCGCCCTGATCGAAGCCCCGGACAGCGTCAAAATCGAGCTGATCGCTCAAGACGGCACCACCACCGTCCTGAAAGAAAAAACCGCCGTACAAGCCGGTGAGATCATCGACTGCTCCGTCATGAGCAAAAAAGCCCTGCGCCAGTTCGTAGCGGCCGAAATCGAAGACGCCAAAAACAAAGGCGTGCTGTTCTCGGTGCACTTGAAAGCCACCATGATGAAGGTCTCCGACCCGATCATGTTTGGTCAGATCGTGGCTGAGTTCTACAAGGATGCGCTGGAAAAACACGCAGACGTCCTGAAAGAGATCGGTTTCAACCTCAACAACGGCATTGGCGATCTGTACGCTCGCATCAAAGCGCTGCCAGCCGACAAGCAAGCCGAAATCGAAGCAGACATTCAGGCGGTCTACGCCAATCGCCCTGCCCTGGCAATGGTGAACTCCGACAAAGGCATCACCAACCTGCACGTGCCGAGCGACGTTATCGTCGACGCCTCGATGCCGGCCATGATCCGCGACTCCGGCAAGATGTGGAACACCGAAGGTCAGTTGCAAGACACCAAGGCCATCATCCCGGACCGCTGCTACGCCACTATCTATCAGGCGACCATCGAAGACTGCCAGAAGCACGGCGCTTTCGATCCAACCACCATGGGTAGCGTGCCGAACGTTGGCCTGATGGCGCAAAAAGCCGAAGAATACGGCTCGCACGACAAAACGTTCCAAATCAAAAAGCCTGGCGTAGTTCGCGTATCCGACAGCAACGGCAACGTGCTGATGGAACAAAACGTCGAAGAAGGCGATATCTGGCGCATGTGCCAGGCCAAAGACGCGCCGATCCGCGACTGGGTCAAGCTGGCCGTCAACCGCGCTCGCGCCAGCAACACCCCGGCGATTTTCTGGCTCGACCCCCAGCGCAGCCACGACGGCGTGATGATCGAGAAAGTTCAGGCGTACCTGAAGGATCACGACACCAGCGGCCTGGATATCCGCATCATGTCGCCTGTTGAGGCCATGAAGTTCACGCTCGAACGCACCCGCAAGGGTCTGGACACCATTTCGGTGACCGGCAACGTGTTGCGCGACTACCTGACCGACCTGTTCCCGATCATGGAACTGGGCACCAGCGCCAAAATGCTGTCGATCGTACCGCTGATGAATGGCGGCGGTCTGTTCGAAACAGGCGCAGGCGGTTCGGCTCCAAAGCACGTTCAACAATTGCTGGAAGAAAACTTCCTGCGTTGGGACTCGCTGGGTGAGTTCCTCGCACTGGCGGCCTCGCTGGAGCACCTGGGCACGACCTACAACAACCCGAAAGCGTTGGTATTGGCCAAAACCCTGGATCAGGCCACTGGCCAGTTCCTCGACAACAACAAATCGCCATCGCGCAAAGTCGGCAACATCGACAACCGCGGTAGCCACTTCTACCTGGCGCTGTACTGGGCACAAGCCCTGGCAGCCCAGACTGAAGACAAAGAGCTGCAAGCCCAATTTGCTCCTGTAGCAAAAGCCATGACCGAGAACGAGGCAACTATCGTTGCTGAACTCAACGCCGTGCAGGGCAAGCCTGTTGATATCGGTGGTTACTACCACGCCGATGCAGACAAGGTGAGCAAAGTAATGCGCCCTAGCGCCACACTGAACGCGATCATCGCCGCCGTGTAAGAGCAACATCGCAACACCACAAACCCCGGCCCACGACGCCGGGGTTTGTGTTTTTAAATCGAACACAAAACTTGTCGAAGCTGGCCAAGGCTGCGATCTTTTGATTTTTATAAAAAACGCAGCCTTCAGCAGCCCCGACAAAAAATCGAGACCTCACACATGGACTGGAAACCCCACATCACTGTTGCCACTGTCGTCGAAGACAACGGGCGCTTTCTGATGGTCGAAGAGTTAAAACACGACCGCGCAGTGCTCAACCAGCCCGCAGGCCACCTGGACCCGAATGAAAGCCTGATCGAGGCGGCTATCCGCGAAACCCTTGAAGAAACCGGTTATGACGTCGAACTCACCGGTGTCATTGGCATTTACCTGTACACAGCGCCCAGCAACGGTGTGACGTATCAGCGCGTGTGCTTTGCCGGTAACGCGATCAAACACCATGCCCAGGCCCCGCTCGACACAGGCATCATCGGCCCGCTGTGGTTGACCCGCGACGAGCTGCTGACACAGCGCCATCGCTGGCGCAGCGAATTGACCCTGCACTGTATCGACGATTATCTGAGCGGCAAATTGTTCGACCTCTCGCTAATCCGCCCTTCGGTTTAGCCTTGAGCGCTCGGGCCTGCTAGAATCGCGTCCTTTTTCAAGACACTCATTGAAACCCTATGCGTGATCCAGCCTTAGTCGCCCCCGAAAAACAGCGCGTCATTGTCGGCATGTCCGGCGGTGTCGACTCTTCCGTTTCCGCCGTTCTGCTCATCGAGCAGGGCTATCAGGTGGAAGGCCTGTTCATGAAGAACTGGGAGGAAGACGACGGAACCGATTACTGCACCGCCATGGATGATCTGGCAGATGCCCAGGCCGTGTGCGACAAAATTGGCATCAAGCTGCACACCGCCAACTTTGCCGCCGAATACTGGGACAACGTGTTTGAGCACTTCCTGGCCGAATACAAAGCCGGACGCACGCCAAACCCGGACATCCTGTGCAACCGCGAGATCAAGTTCAAGGCGTTCCTCGATTACGCCCTGATGCTCGGCGCTGACCTGATTGCTACCGGCCATTACGTGCGTCGCCGCGACATCGACGGCCGCACCGAGCTGCTCAAAGGCCTGGACCCCAACAAAGACCAGAGCTACTTTCTGCACGCGGTCGGCGGTGAACAAATCGCCCGCACCCTGTTCCCGGTCGGCGAACTGGAAAAACCCGAAGTGCGCCAGATCGCCGAAAAACACGACCTGGCCACCGCCAAGAAAAAAGACTCCACCGGGATTTGCTTTATCGGCGAGCGCCGTTTCAGTGACTTCCTCAAGCAATACCTGCCGGCCCAACCGGGCGAGATCAAAACCACCGAAGGTGAAGTCATTGGCCGCCACCACGGCCTGATGTATCACACCATCGGTCAGCGTCAGGGTCTGGGCATCGGCGGCCTGAAAGACGCCAGCGATGAGCCGTGGTACGTCTTGCACAAAGACCTTGAGAACAACGAACTGATCGTCGGCCAAGGTAACGATCACCCGTGGCTGTTCTCGCGCGCCCTGCTCGCCTCGGAGATCTTCTGGGTCAACCCGGTCGACCTGAGCACTCCGTTGCGCCTGACGGCCAAGGTGCGCTATCGCCAGAGCGATCAACCCTGCACGCTTGAGCAAACCGCGACCGGTTACCGCGCCACCTTTGACGATCCGCAACGCGCGGTCACGCCGGGCCAGTCCGTGGTGTTTTACGATGGCGAAGTGTGCCTGGGCGGCGGCGTGATCGAAGTGGCCGAACCCTGGACCAGCAAGAGCGCACAGGCATGAACCCCACCCAGGAACAACTGGTAGCCCTGGGCGGCGTGTTTCTGGCCGCCGTACTGGTGGATAAAATCGCCAAGACCGGTCAGGTCAGCGAGGCTGATCTGGCCTGCATGCTGGGCAGTTTGCTGGTGCGCGACCCCAAGGACACGCTTGAAGTCTTCGGGGGTGATGACATCAACCTGCGCGAGGGCTACCGCGCCCTTATCGGCGCACTGGAGCGCGACCCCAATACCCTGCAACGCGAACCGCTGCGCTATGCCCTGTCGATGCTCAACCTTGAACGTCAACTGGCCAAGCGCGACGACATGCTGGAACTAATTGGCAAGCGCTTGCCACAGATCCAGTCGCAAGTTGAACACTTCGGCCCCGCTCACGAGAACGTGGTCGCCGCGTGCGGTGCCCTCTATCAGGACACCCTGAGCACGCTGCGCCAACGCATTCAAGTGCATGGCGACATGCGCAACCTGCAACAACCGAACAACGCCGCCAAAATTCGCGCCTTGCTGCTGGCCGGTATTCGCTCGGCACGCCTATGGCGTCAATTGGGTGGCCATCGCTGGCAGCTGGTATTCAGCCGACGCAAATTGCTCAAAGAGCTTTATCCCATGCTGCGCGGCTGATCGCCGCCAGCAAGCACACGCTGTAACGTCGATACGCGTATGACGCCGGTCACTTGGCAACGGACCGGCCGTTTTTTTCATGTATGATACGCGCCCCATTTCGTTGCCCGACTGTCCGAGAACACCCCATGAAGCTCTCTTCGCTCACTGCGGTTTCCCCTGTTGACGGCCGCTATGCCGGCAAAACCCAGGCCCTGCGCCCCATTTTCAGCGAATACGGCTTAATTCGTGCCCGTGTACTGGTTGAAGTTCGCTGGCTCCAGCGTTTGGCCGCTCACGCCGCCATCCCTGAAGTCCCGGCCTTTTCCGCGCAAGCTAACGCTGTGCTGAATGAACTGGCCGAAAACTTTTCTCTGGAGCACGCCGAGCGCGTCAAAGAGATCGAGCGCACCACCAACCACGACGTAAAAGCCATTGAGTACCTGCTCAAAGAACAGGCCGCCAAGCTGCCTGAACTGGCCAACGTGAGTGAGTTCATCCATTTCGCCTGCACCAGCGAGGACATCAACAACCTGTCCCACGCTTTGATGCTGCGCGAAGGCCGGGATGAGGTGATGCTGCCCCTGATGCGCCAAACCGCCGACGCCATCCGCGAACTGGCGATCAAGTTCGCCGACGTCCCGATGCTGTCGCGTACCCACGGCCAACCGGCTTCGCCGACCACTTTGGGCAAAGAGCTGGCCAACGTGGTTTACCGCCTGGAGCGCCAAATCGCTCAAGTGGCGGCCGTACCGCTGCTGGGCAAGATCAACGGCGCCGTGGGCAACTACAACGCCCACCTGTCGGCCTACCCGCAGATCGATTGGGAAGCCAATGCCCGCGCCTTCATCGAAGACGAACTGGGTCTGGGTTTCAACCCGTACACCACGCAGATCGAACCGCACGACTACATCGCCGAGCTGTTCGACGCGATTGCGCGCTTCAACACCATCCTGATCGACTTCGATCGCGATATCTGGGGTTACATCTCCCTGGGTTACTTCAAGCAGCGCACCATCGCAGGCGAAATCGGCTCCTCGACCATGCCGCACAAGGTCAACCCGATCGACTTCGAAAACTCCGAAGGCAACCTGGGTATCGCCAACGCGCTGTTCCAGCATCTGGCCAGCAAGTTGCCGATCTCCCGCTGGCAGCGCGACCTGACCGACTCCACCGTACTGCGTAACCTGGGCGTAGGTTTTGCTCATAGCGTGATCGCGTACGAAGCCAGCCTCAAAGGCATCAGCAAACTGGAGCTAAACGCTCAGAAGATCGCGGCTGACCTGGACGCTTGCTGGGAAGTTCTGGCCGAGCCGATCCAGACCGTCATGCGCCGTTACAACATTGAAAACCCGTACGAGAAGCTCAAAGAGCTGACGCGCGGCAAAGGCATCAGCCCTCAAGCACTGCAAACCTTCATTGACGGCCTTGAAATGCCGGAAGCGGCCAAAGCCGAGCTGAAACTGCTAACCCCTGCCAACTATATTGGCAACGCGGTTGAGCAGGCCAAGCGCATCTGATTGCTGCAACGACCTACTAACGCCCGGCCGTGCCGGGCGTTTTTATTCCCGAATACAAAGCGCAATTTTTCAATAGGTTACACATGAATCCTGATATTCCTCTTCAACTTCTGGGCGGCATCACTGCACGCGAATTCCTGCGCGACTACTGGCAGAAGAAACCGCTGCTGATCCGTCAGGCCATTCCTGACTTTGAAAGCCCGATCGATGCCGACGAACTGGCCGGTCTGGCGCTTGAAGAGGAAGTCGAATCGCGACTGGTGATTGAGCACGGCGAACGCCCATGGGAACTGCGCCGTGGCCCTTTTGCCGAGGACGAGTTTGGCAAATTGCCAGAGCGTGAATGGACTTTGCTGGTTCAAGCCGTCGATCAGTTCGTGCCAGAAGTCGGCGAGCTGCTGGAAAACTTCCGCTTCCTGCCGAGCTGGCGCATTGACGACGTGATGATCAGCTATGCCGCACCTGGCGGCAGCGTTGGCCCGCACTTCGACAACTACGACGTGTTCCTGCTGCAAGGCGCCGGTAAGCGTCACTGGCAGATCGGCCAGATGTGCGACTCCGAAAGCCCGTTGCTGGAGCATGCCGACCTGCGCATTCTGGCCGACTTCCAGGCCACCGATGAGTGGACCCTGGAGCCGGGCGACATGCTGTACCTGCCGCCGCGCCTGGCCCACTGTGGCGTTGCGGTCGATGACTGTCTGACCTACTCGGTAGGCTTCCGCGCCCCGAGCGCCGCTGAAGTGCTCACCCACTTCACCGACTTCCTGAGCCAATACCTGCCTGACGAAGAGCGCTATACCGACGCCGACGCTCAGCCGGTCAGCGACCCGCATCAAATCCAGCACGACGCGCTCGACCGCCTCAAGGGTCTGCTCGCAGAACACATGAGCGATGAGCGCATGCTGTTGACCTGGTTCGGCCAATTCATGACCGAGCCACGATATCCGGAACTCGTGGTCGGCCCCGAGCTCGAAGAAGAAGACCTGCTGGGCAGCCTGGATCAAGGTGCGGTACTGATCCGCAACCCGAGCGCTCGCCTGGCCTGGTCTGAAGTCGATGAAGACCTGCTGTTGTTCGCCAGCGGCCAAAGCCGCCTGCTGCCGGGCAAACTGCGTGATCTGTTGAAAATGATTTGTGCCGCCGACGCGCTGCACAGCGACAACCTCGGCGCATGGCTGGCCGATGAAGATGGACGCAACCTGCTCTGCGAGCTGGTTAAACAAGGAAGCCTGGGGTTCGCCGATGAATAGCATTCACGTACGTGTCGCCGACTGGCAAAAGGACAACGCCGAACTTCGACGCATTCGTGAGGCGGTGTTTATTGCCGAACAAAAAGTCCCGCCTGAGCTGGAGTGGGACTCGGACGACAGTAGCGCCGTGCATTTCCTGGCCTACGAAGGTGACTTTCCGATTGGTACCGCCCGGCTACTGCCAGACGGCCATATCGGCCGCGTCTCAGTCTTGAAGGACTGGCGCGGCTTGAAAGTGGGTGATGCGCTGATGCAGGCGACCATCGTTGAAGCCGAAAAGCGTGGCCTTAAAGAGCAAAAGCTCAGCGCGCAAGTGCATGCCACGCCTTTCTATGAACGACTGGGCTTTAAGGTCGTCAGTGACGAGTTTCTGGAAGCCGGAATCCCGCACGTCGACATGGTGCGCGGTGCCTGATATCCGCCGTTAGTCGCAGCCTGCGCCAGCGACTGCAACACCCTACAAAACGCCCTGCCATTTTCGGATCGCAGGGCGTTTTGCTAGGTGGCATTCAACCTCGCCCCATTGGCGCCGACAAACTGGCACACTCCTGTCATAACCCTTTACACATTGCGGAGATAACGGACATGTCCCTACGCCCTCTCATCGTCAGCCTGCTATTGATGCTCAGCTTCAACGCCCTCGCCGAGACCCAAGTCATCTCCCTGCAAAATCGCACGGGTGAGGCCTTGCTGCCGGTGGCGCAGAGCTTTATCGGCACCGAAGGCAAAGTCACCCAGTATGGCAACCAACTGATCGTCGAAGCGCCCGCACAGAAAATTCAGGGCTTGGAGGACCTGCTGGCCGACCTCGACACACCTGCCAAGCGCCTGCTGATCACCGTTGACACCAGCGACAACAATTCCCCCGACACCGACAGCAACACTCGGGTCTATAGCACCGCCAGCCGCGACGGCGGTGTCCAGCAGATACAAGCTACCGAAGGCGTACCGGCACTGATCCAGACCGGCCAAAGCGTACCGCTCACCAGCGCTCAGACAGATGCCTACGGTCGCCTGTCGGCGCAAACCAGTTACCGCAACGTCACCAAAGGGTTTTATGTCACCGCAAGCGTCACAGGTGAAACGGTACACTTGGCGATCAGTACCAACCGCGACCGCATGAGCCAGGCACAACCAGATGTAGTGAACGTGCAAAGTACCGACACACAGGTCAGCGGCCCACTCGGGCAATGGATCACGGTGGCAGGCATCAATGGCCAGAGTCAGGCCGACCAACAAGGCGCAACCCGCACGTACTCGACTCAGAACCGCGATGACATGACATTGCGGGTCAAAGTCGACGCACTCGACTAAAAGGCCCAAAACTGACTGGCAAGTCGTAATCGAGAAAATATGTAGTGAATTAAAAAAGTCACTACAAAACGTTTGACGACTCAAAAAAGCAGAGGCATGATGGCCCCGCTCCCGCCGATCCAGCGCCTTGCAAAGGCCCTGGATCAAAGGCGAGACGCCATTCACGCACTCACTCAAACAATATTGCTGTGTGCTTGGTGGAGCTGATTTTTTCAACCCAGACCTATGCGACGAGGTTTATCACCATGGCACTGACACGCGAACAGCAAATTGCAGCCCTTGAGAAAGACTGGGCCGAAAACCCACGCTGGAAAGGCGTGACTCGCGATTATTCCGCTGCTGACGTGGTCCGCCTGCGCGGCTCGGTTCAACCCGAGCACACCTTTGCAAAAATGGGCGCTGACAAGCTGTGGAAACTGGTGACACAGGGCGCACACCCGTCCTTCCGTCCTGAGAAAGATTTCGTCAACTGCATGGGCGCCCTGACCGGGGGCCAAGCGGTACAACAGGTTAAAGCCGGCATCCAGGCAATCTACCTGTCGGGCTGGCAAGTGGCGGCAGACAACAACTCTGCCGAATCCATGTACCCCGACCAGTCGCTGTACCCGGTGGACTCCGTGCCAACCGTGGTCAAGCGCATCAACAACTCATTCCGTCGTGCTGACCAGATCCAGTGGAAAGCCGGTAAAAATCCGGGCGACCAAGGTTACATCGACTACTTCGCACCGATCGTGGCGGATGCCGAAGCCGGTTTTGGCGGCGTGCTGAACGCTTACGAGCTGATGAAAAGCATGATCGAAGCAGGCGCCGCCGGCGTTCACTTCGAAGACCAACTTGCCTCAGTGAAAAAATGCGGCCACATGGGCGGCAAAGTGCTGGTACCGACTCAAGAAGCCGTGCAAAAACTGACCGCAGCGCGTCTGGCGGCTGACGTTGCAGGTACTCCGACCATCATTCTGGCCCGCACCGACGCCAACGCGGCTGACCTGCTGACCTCCGATTGCGACCCGTACGACCAACCGTTCGTGACTGGCGAGCGCACCAAGGAAGGTTTCTATAAAGTGCGTGCAGGGCTGGACCAGGCGATTGCACGCGGCTTGGCGTATGCGCCTTACGCCGACCTGATCTGGTGTGAGACTGCCAAGCCGGACCTGGAAGAAGCGCGTCGTTTTGCCGAAGCGATCAAAAAGGAATACCCGGACCAACTGCTGTCGTACAACTGCTCGCCTTCTTTCAACTGGAAGAAGAACCTGGACGACGCGACCATCGCCAAGTTCCAGCGCGAACTGTCGGCAATGGGCTACAAGCATCAGTTCATTACCCTGGCAGGCATCCACAACATGTGGCACAGCATGTTCAACCTGGCGCACGACTACGCCCGCAACGACATGACGGCTTACGTGAAGCTGCAAGAGCAGGAATTTGCTGACGCGGCCAAAGGCTACACCTTTGTGGCACACCAGCAGGAAGTGGGCACTGGCTACTTCGACGACATGACCACGGTGATTCAAGGTGGCTCGTCCTCGGTGACCGCCCTGACCGGCTCGACCGAAGAAGAACAGTTCCACTGATTGATCGTGGAACCACGGCCATTGCCTAGCCTGTAAAGAACAATCGCAATGCCTTGAACGTAGCGCCCCGACTGGTTCGGGGCGTTTTTTTGCCTGAATTTCACACGCCTTGGCAGTCGCTGCCGAGGTACGGACACCGCGAGCTTTTAAATAGCGCCTCTCAAGCGCAGCATCCCTTCATCAGCCGCGACTACACGCGTGCACATTTTCTAACCCTAACCCTGACCCAGATCCATGAACCCCATACAAAAACAGGGTAGAAAGCCAAGTTCAAAACTTGCCAAGAATGCTTATATAAGCCAACTTTCAAAGGCGAGCGAAGCATAGGAACAATTAATCAGCCATTAAACGATATTCATTATCATTTAGAAGCGCTTTTGTTCATTACTTACCTAACAAAACATAATCACTCAAATACGCTGTAATGCCCGGACCACGAGGCTTGCGCAGACTTTAGGAGAAGCCATACCACTAAAGGACTGAATTAATTCATCTTAGAAAATTTACTTGCTGGGTGTTTAGCCATAAAATCGCGCCCATCAATTGCGCTGCGACATATCGTCACTGCTTTATTACCTTTTTGAGTTCAGAGACACGTGCTCTCTGTTAAGGATTACCAGCATGCCCGAAGCGACAGGACTCATAGCCCATAACTGGGGCTTTGCCATTTTCCTTCTCGGCGTTGTCGGCCTTTGCGCCTTCATGCTTGGCGTCTCCAGCCTCCTTGGGTCAAAAGCCTGGGGCCGCAGCAAAAACGAACCGTTCGAGTCCGGCATGCTACCTACCGGTGGCGCCCGCTTGCGGCTCTCAGCCAAATTCTATCTGGTCGCGATGCTGTTCGTGATCTTCGATATCGAAGCCCTCTTTCTCTTTGCCTGGTCTGTGTCTGTACGCGAAAGCGGCTGGACCGGATTCGTCGAAGCTCTCGTTTTCATAGCAATTCTGTTGGCAGGCCTTGTCTACCTATTTCGGGTGGGTGCTCTTGATTGGGCGCCAGAAGCTCGTCGTAAGCGACAGGCCAAGCTGAAACAATGAGGCTTTGGCGATGCAATACGAACTTACCAGGATCGACCCGGACGCTCCTAACGAGCAGTACCCGATCGGCACACGGGAAACCGTTGCCGATCCGTTAGAAGATCAAGTCCACAAAAACATTTTCATGGGCAAGCTTGAAGACGTGCTGAACGGCACGGTCAACTGGGGGCGTAAAAACTCCCTGTGGCCGTACAACTTCGGCCTGTCGTGCTGCTACGTGGAAATGACCACCGCCTTCACGGCGCCCCACGACATCGCGCGCTTTGGCGCCGAAGTGATCCGGGCATCGCCGCGTCAGGCGGATTTCATGGTGATTGCCGGTACCTGCTTCATCAAGATGGCGCCGATCATTCAGCGTCTCTACGAGCAAATGCTTGAACCTAAATGGGTTATTTCCATGGGTTCGTGCGCCAACTCCGGTGGCATGTACGACATCTACTCCGTGGTTCAAGGGGTCGACAAGTTCCTGCCCGTGGACGTTTACGTACCCGGCTGCCCACCCCGCCCTGAAGCTTTTCTGCAAGGCTTGATGCTCTTGCAAGAGTCGATTGGCCAGGAGCGTCGCCCACTTTCCTGGGTCGTTGGCGAACAAGGCGTGTACCGCGCCGAGATGCCATCGCAAAAGGAACAGCGCCGCGAACAGCGTATTCAGGTCACTAACCTGCGCAGCCCCGACGAAGTCTGATCCAGCCCCGCGTCTATTTATTAGAACGAGACACTGGCTTCATTCTTTACGTTGAACGAAAGCGATAAAAAAACCATGACTACAGGCTCCGCTCTGTACATCCCGCCTTACAAGGCTGACGACCAAGATGTGGTTGTCGAACTCAATACCCGTTTTGGCCCCGAGGCGTTCACCGCCCAGGCCACGCGCACCGGCATGCCGGTGCTTTGGGTTACCCGCGCCAAACTGGTTGAAGTCCTGACCTTCTTGCGCAACCTGCCAAAACCTTACGTCATGCTCTATGACCTGCACGGTGTGGACGAGCGTCTGCGTACCAAGCGTCAGGGCTTGCCATCAGGCGCAGACTTCACTGTCTTCTACCACTTGATGTCGCTGGAGCGTAACAGCGACGTGATGATCAAAGTGGCGCTGTCCGAAACCGACCTGAGCGTGCCGAGCATCACCAGCATCTGGCCGAACGCCAACTGGTACGAGCGTGAAGTCTGGGACATGTTCGGTATCGACTTCAAAGGTCACCCGCACCTGTCGCGCATCATGATGCCGCCGACGTGGGAAGGTCACCCGCTGCGCAAGGACTTCCCGGCCCGCGCCACAGAATTCGATCCATACAGCCTGACCCTGGCCAAAGTGCAGTTGGAAGAAGAAGCCGCGCGCTTCCGTCCTGAAGATTGGGGCATGAAGCGTTCCGGCGAAAACGAGGACTACATGTTCCTCAACCTGGGCCCGAACCACCCTTCGGCTCACGGTGCCTTCCGCATCATCCTGCAACTGGACGGCGAAGAAATCGTCGACTGCGTGCCTGACGTCGGCTACCACCACCGTGGTGCCGAAAAAATGGCCGAGCGCCAGTCCTGGCACAGCTTCATCCCGTACACCGACCGTATCGACTACCTCGGCGGCGTGATGAACAACCTGCCGTACGTGCTCTCGGTCGAGAAACTCGCCGGGATCAAGGTGCCGGATCGGGTCGACACCATCCGCATCATGATGGCCGAGTTCTTCCGCATCACCAGCCACCTGCTGTTCCTGGGGACTTATATCCAGGACGTAGGCGCCATGACCCCGGTGTTCTTCACCTTCACCGACCGTCAGCGCGCCTACAAAGTGATCGAAGCCATTACCGGTTTCCGTCTGCACCCGGCCTGGTACCGCATCGGCGGCGTTGCCCACGACCTGCCAAACGGCTGGGAACGCCTGGTCAAAGAGTTCATCGACTGGATGCCAAAGCGTCTGGACGAATACCAAAAAGCCGCTCTGGACAACAGCATCCTGCGTGGCCGCACCATCGGCGTTGCCGCCTACAACACCAAAGAAGCCCTGGAATGGGGCGTCACCGGTGCAGGCCTGCGTTCGACCGGTTGCGACTTCGACCTGCGTAAAGCGCGCCCGTACTCCGGCTACGAAAACTTCGAATTCGAAGTCCCGCTGGCGGCCAATGGCGATGCCTACGATCGTTGCATCGTGCGTGTCGAAGAAATGCGCCAGAGCCTGAAAATCATCGAGCAGTGCATGCGCAACATGCCAGCAGGCCCGTACAAGGCGGATCACCCGCTGACCACGCCGCCGCCCAAAGAGCGCACGTTGCAGCACATCGAGACCTTGATCACACACTTCCTGCAAGTTTCGTGGGGTCCGGTAATGCCGGCCAACGAATCCTTCCAGATGATCGAAGCGACCAAGGGCATCAACAGTTATTACCTGACGAGCGATGGCGGCACCATGAGCTACCGCACCCGGATTCGCACCCCAAGCTTCCCGCACCTGCAACAGATCCCTTCGGTGATCAAAGGTGAAATGGTCGCGGACTTGATTGCGTACCTGGGTAGTATCGATTTCGTTATGGCCGACGTGGACCGCTAAGCATGAACAGCACGCTTATCCAGACAGACCGTTTCGCCCTGAGCGAAACCGAGCGCTCGGCCATCGAGCACGAGATGCATCACTACGAAGATCCACGCGCAGCGTCGATCGAAGCCCTGAAGATCGTTCAGAAGGAGCGCGGCTGGGTGCCGGACGGCGCGGTGTACGCCATTGGCGAACTGCTGGGCATTCCGGCCAGCGACGTTGAAGGCGTGGCCACGTTCTACAGCCAGATCTTCCGCCAGCCGGTGGGCCGCCACATCATCCGTGTGTGCGACAGCATGGTCTGCTACATCGGCGGCCACGAATCGGTGGTCGGCGAGATCCAGAACAAGCTGGGCATCGGCCTGGGCCAGACCACTGCGGACGGGCGCTTCACGCTGCTGCCGGTGTGCTGCCTGGGCAACTGCGACAAGGCGCCGGCGTTGATGATCGACGACGACACATTCGGTGACGTGCAGCCTGCTGGCGTCGCCACGTTGCTGGAGGGCTACCCATGAGCCTGACTTCTTTCGGCCCTGCCAACCTGATCAAGCGTTCGGCTGAAACTCACCCGCTGACCTGGCGTTTGCGTGATGACGGCGAGCCGGTATGGCTCGACGAATATCAGGCAAAAGACGGCTACGCCGCTGCGCGCAAAGCCTTCGCTGACATGGCTCAGGACGACATCGTCCAGACCGTGAAAGACGCGGGCCTCAAAGGTCGCGGCGGTGCGGGCTTCCCCACGGGCGTGAAGTGGGGCCTGATGCCTAAAGACGAATCCATGAACATCCGTTACCTGCTGTGTAACGCCGATGAAATGGAGCCCAACACCTGGAAAGACCGCATGCTGATGGAGCAACTGCCCCATCTGCTGATCGAAGGCATGCTGATCAGTGCCCGTGCACTGAAAACCTACCGCGGCTATATCTTCCTGCGTGGCGAATACACCACTGCCGCCGTACACCTGCGCCGCGCCGTCGAAGAAGCCAAAGCAGCAGGCCTGCTGGGCAAGAACATTCTAGGGTCGGGTTTTGACTTCGAACTGTTCGTGCACACCGGCGCGGGGCGTTACATCTGCGGCGAAGAAACCGCACTGATCAACTCCCTCGAAGGCCGTCGCGCCAACCCGCGTTCCAAGCCGCCATTCCCGGCTGCTGTGGGCGTATGGGGCAAGCCGACCTGCGTGAACAACGTTGAAACCCTGTGCAACGTACCGGCCATCATCGGCAACGGCGTTGACTGGTACAAATCCCTCGCCCGCGAAGGCAGCGAAGACCACGGCACCAAGCTGATGGGCTTCTCCGGCAAAGTGAAGAACCCCGGCCTGTGGGAACTGCCGTTCGGCGTGACTGCACGCGAGCTGTTCGAAGATTACGCCGGTGGCATGCGCGACGGCTTCAAGCTCAAGTGCTGGCAGCCAGGCGGCGCCGGTACGGGCTTTTTGCTGCCTGAACACCTGGACGCACAAATGTACGCCGGTGGTATTGCTAAAGTCGGCACCCGAATGGGTACCGGTCTGGCGATGGCCGTCGACGACAGCGTCAACATGGTGTCCTTGCTGCGCAACATGGAACAATTCTTTGCGCGCGAATCGTGCGGGTTCTGCACCCCTTGCCGTGATGGTCTGCCCTGGAGCGTCAAGCTGCTGATGGCAATCGAGCACGGCGAAGGTCAGCCCGGCGATATCGAGACCCTGCTGGGTCTGGTCGGTTTCCTCGGCCCTGGCAAGACGTTCTGTGCACACGCACCGGGTGCCGTGGAGCCTTTGGGCAGCGCGATCAAGTACTTCCGTCCAGAGTTTGAAGCCGGTATTGCGCAAGCAACCCCCGGTGTTCCGCCTCTGGCACGCCCGATTGTTATCGGCGCGTAACGCTCTGACTGAGGGCGGTCCGTGCCGCCCTCTGATCGTTCGATAACGCCGTAAGGCTGGGTTGCTTCGAACGCATAACAAGATTCCATTAGCCACGCCCGCTGACACCGGGCCAACGAAGATCTTTGAACCATGGCCACTATCCACGTAGACGGCAAAGAGCTCGAAGTCGATGGGGCAGACAACCTGTTACAGGCCTGTCTGTCGCTAGGACTCGATATTCCGTATTTCTGCTGGCACCCTGCCCTGGGCAGTGTTGGCGCCTGCCGCCAGTGTGCAGTCAAGCAATACACCGACGAAAACGACACCCGTGGTCGTATCGTCATGTCCTGCATGACCCCGGCCACTGACGGAAGCTGGATTTCCATCGAAGACGAAGAGGCGAAAGTGTTTCGCGCCAGCGTCGTCGAATGGCTGATGACCAACCACCCGCACGACTGCCCTGTGTGCGAAGAAGGCGGTCACTGCCACCTGCAAGACATGACCGTGATGACCGGCCATAACGAGCGCCGTTATCGCTTCACCAAGCGCACTCACCAGAACCAGGAACTCGGCCCGTTCATTTCCCACGAAATGAACCGCTGCATTGCCTGCTATCGCTGCGTGCGCTTCTATAAAGACTACGCAGGCGGTACTGACCTCGGTGTGTTCGGCGCCCACGACAACGTGTACTTCGGTCGCGTTGAAGACGGTGTGCTCGAAAGCGAGTTCTCGGGCAACCTCACAGAAGTCTGCCCGACCGGCGTGTTCACTGACAAAACCCACTCCGAGCGTTACAACCGCAAGTGGGACATGCAGTTCGCGCCAAGCATCTGCCACGGCTGCTCCAGCGGCTGCAACATCAGCCCCGGCGAGCGTTATGGTGAATTGCGCCGTATCGAAAACCGCTTCAACGGCTCGGTCAACCAGTACTTCCTGTGTGACCGTGGCCGCTTTGGCTATGGCTATGTCAACCGTACCGACCGTCCACGTCAGCCACTCCTGGCCGACGGCACCAAGCTGAGCCTCGACGCTGCGCTGGATAAAGCCGCTGACCTGCTGCGCGGGCGCAACATTGTCGGTATCGGCTCGCCACGCGCCAGCCTCGAAAGCAACTACGCGTTGCGCGAGCTGGTCGGCGCCGAACACTTCTACTCAGGCATCGAAGCCGGTGAGCTGGCGCGCATTCGCCGGGTGCTGCAAGTATTGAAAGACAGCCCGCTGCCTGTTCCGAACATGCGCGAGATCGAAGATCACGACGCCGTGTTCGTACTGGGCGAAGACCTGACGCAAACCGCTGCCCGTATGGCGCTGTCGGTCCGTCAGTCGGTGAAGGGCAAAGCTGAAGAAATGGCCGATGCCATGCGCGTTCAGCCTTGGCTCGACGCCGCCGTGAAGAACATCGGTCAGCACGCGCTGAACCCGCTGTTTATCGCGAGCCTGGCTGAAACCAAACTCGATGACGTGGCTGAAGAGTGCGTCCATGCGGCACCGGACGATCTGGCGCGCATCGGTTTTGCCGTGGCTCATGCCATCGATGCCAGCGCACCGGCCGTTACCGGTCTGGACGCTGAGGCGCTGGAGCTGGCCAAACGTATTGCCGACGCCCTGCTCGCCGCCAAACGCCCACTGATCATTGCCGGTACTTCGCTGGGCAACAACGCCCTGATCGAAGCCGCAGGCAACATCGCCAAAGCCTTGCACCTGCGTGAAAAGGCCGGTTCCATCAGCTTGATCGTGCCGGAAGCCAACAGCCTCGGCCTGGCCATGCTGGGGGGCGACTCGGTAGACGCCGCCCTGCAAGCGGTGATCGACGGTAACGCCGACGCCATCGTAGTGCTGGAAAACGATCTGTTCACCCGCGTTGACGCGGTCAAAGTCAATGCTGCACTGGACGCTGCCAAGGTCGTGATCGTTGCCGACCACCAGAAGACCGCCACCACCGACCGTGCCGATCTGGTACTGCCAGCGGCCAGCTTTGCTGAAGGCGACGGCACTCTGGTCAGCCAGGAAGGTCGCGCCCAGCGCTTCTTCCAGGTCTTCGACCCGACTTACCTGGACGCCAACATTTTGGTCCACGAAGGCTGGCGCTGGTTGCATGCCCTGCGCAGTACCCTGCTGAACAAGCCGGTTGACTGGACCCTGCTCGACCACGTCACGCAAGCCACGGCAGCCAGCACACCTGAACTGGCCCGCATCGTCGATGCAGCGCCGTCCGCTGCATTCCGCATCAAGGGCATGAAACTGGCCCGCGAACCGCTGCGTTATAGCGGCCGCACCGCGATGCGCGCCAACATCAGCGTGCACGAGCCGCGCACCCCACAAGACCCGGACACCGCGTTCGCGTTCTCGATGGAAGGTTACTCAGGCTCCGTCGAACCGCGCCAGCAAGTGCCGTTCGCCTGGTCGCCGGGCTGGAACTCGCCACAAGCGTGGAACAAGTTCCAGGATGAAGTCGGTGGGCATATCCGTGCAGGCGACCCGGGCACCCGCCTGATCGAAAGCACAGGTGATTCACTGAACTGGTGCGCCAACATTCCGGGCGCTTTCAACCCGGCACGTGGCAGCTGGCAAGTGGTGCCGTTCTTCCACCTGCTGGGCAGCGAAGAAAACTCGTCCAAAGCCGCACCTGTTCAGGAACGCATCCCGGCCGCGTACATTGCATTGGCCAAATCTGAAGCCGACCGCCTGGGTGTCAACGATGGCGCCCTGCTCAGCCTCAACGTTGCCGGTGTGACCCTGCGTCTGCCACTGCGCATCAATGAAGAGCTGGGTGCGGGTCTGGTGGCATTGCCTGCCGGGCTTGCCGGGATCCCGCCTGCGATCTTTGGCCTTACCGTTGACGGTTTGCAGGAGGCAGCCCAATGACCTGGTTCACGCCTGAAGTAATCGACGCGATCATATCGGTGGTCAAAGCCGTGGTCATTCTGCTGGCGGTCGTCGTGTGCGGCGCGCTGCTCAGCTGGGTTGAACGTCGTCTGCTGGCCCTGTGGCAAGACCGTTACGGTCCTAACCGCGTGGGCCCGTTCGGCGCGTTCCAGATCGCCGCCGACATGATCAAGATGTTCTTCAAGGAAGACTGGACGCCGCCGTTTGCCGACAAGGTGATTTTCACCCTGGCACCGGTAGTGGCCATGAGCGCCTTGCTGATTGCCTTCGCGATCATCCCGATCACCCCGACCTGGGGTGTGGCGGATCTGAACATCGGCATCCTGTTCTTCTTCGCCATGGCCGGTCTGTCGGTGTACGCGGTGCTGTTTGCCGGCTGGTCGAGCAACAACAAGTTCGCCCTGCTGGGCGCCTTGCGTGCCTCGGCCCAGACCGTGTCCTACGAAGTGTTCATGGGCCTGGCGCTGATGGGCATCGTGGTGCAGGTAGGCTCGTTCAACATGCGCGACATTGTTGAATACCAAGCGCAGAACCTGTGGTTCATCATTCCGCAGATCTTCGGTTTCCTGACCTTCTTCATCGCTGGCGTGGCCGTGACTCACCGTCACCCCTTCGACCAGCCAGAAGCCGAGCAGGAACTGGCCGATGGTTACCACATCGAATACGCCGGCATGAAATGGGGCATGTTCTTCGTCGGTGAATACATCGGGATCGTGTTGATCTCGGCGTTGCTGGTGACTTTGTTCTTCGGTGGCTGGCACGGGCCTTTCGGCATCCTGCCGCAGATTCCGTTTATCTGGTTCGCCCTGAAGACCGCGTTTTTCATCATGATCTTCATCCTGCTGCGCGCTTCTATTCCGCGCCCACGGTATGACCAAGTGATGGACTTCAGCTGGAAGTTCTGCCTGCCGCTGACCCTGATCAATTTGCTGGTGACCGCCGCAGTCGTGTTGTTGAACACGCCTGCCGGCGCGGTTCAGTGAGGATAGAGACCCATGTTCAAGTATCTGTTTGACATCGTGCATGGCACCTACACCCAGCTTCGCAGCTTGGTGATGGTGTTTGGCCATGCCTTCCGCAAGCGTGACACGCTGCAATACCCCGAAGAGCCGGTCTATCTGCCACCGCGCTACCGTGGCCGTATTGTCCTGACCCGCGACCCGGACGGCGAAGAGCGCTGTGTAGCCTGTAACCTGTGCGCAGTCGCGTGCCCGGTGGGCTGCATCTCGCTGCAAAAAGCCGAAACCGAAGACGGCCGTTGGTACCCGGAGTTTTTCCGCATCAACTTCTCACGCTGCATTTTTTGCGGCCTGTGTGAGGAAGCCTGCCCGACCACCGCGATCCAGTTGACACCGGATTTCGAGATGGCCGAGTTCAAACGCCAGGATCTGGTGTACGAAAAAGAAGATCTGCTGATCGCAGGGCCGGGCAAGAACCCTGATTACAACTTCTATCGTGTTGCGGGCATGGCCGTTGAGGGCAAACCGAAAGGTGCTGCTCAGAACGAAGCCGAACCGATCAACGTGAAGAGCTTGCTGCCTTAAGGAAGAACGATGGAATTCGCTTTCTATTTCGCATCGGGTGTCGCTGTCGTGTCCACGCTACGCGTGATCACCAACACCAACCCTGTGCACGCCCTGCTCTACCTGATTATTTCGCTGATTGCCGTGGCGATGACATTCTTCAGCCTCGGTGCACCCTTTGCCGGTGTGCTCGAAGTGATCGCCTACGCCGGTGCCATCATGGTGCTGTTCGTGTTTGTGGTGATGATGCTCAACCAAGGCCCGGCCTCGGTGACTCAGGAGCGCCATTGGCTCAAGCCCGGTATCTGGGTCGGACCGAGCATTCTGTCCGCCATCCTGCTGGCCGAACTGCTGTACGTGCTGTTCGCCCAGTCGAGCGGTGCCGCAATCGGTCAAACCACCATCGATGCAAAAGCCGTGGGCGTCAGCCTGTTCGGCCCGTATCTGCTAGTGGTCGAACTCGCCTCGATGCTGTTGCTTGCCGCAGCCGTGACGGCGTTCCACTTGGGCCGCACTGAGGCGAAGGAGCAATAACATGCCATCAATACCTCTCGAACATGGTCTCGCAGTCGCGGGCATCCTGTTCTGCCTCGGTCTGGTTGGACTGATGGTTCGCCGTAATATTCTCTTCGTGTTGATGAGTCTGGAAATCATGATGAACGCCGCTGCACTGGCGTTCATTGTGGCGGGTGCACGTTGGGCGCAGCCGGATGGGCAAGTGATGTTCATCCTGGTGATCACCCTGGCAGCGGCCGAGGCCAGTATTGGCCTGGCGATCCTGCTGCAACTGTATCGCCGCTTCCACACGCTTGATATCGATGCTGCCAGTGAGATGCGCGGATGAACCTTCTCTTTCTGACTTTCGTATTCCCCCTGATCGGCTTTTTGCTGTTGTCGTTCTCCCGTGGACGCTTCAGCGAAAACCTCTCGGCCCTGATCGGCGTCGGCTCCATTGGCCTGTCAGCCATCGTGGCCGCGTATGTGATCTGGCAATTCAACGTGGCGCCGCCTGAAGGCGGTCAGTACACGCAAGTGCTGTGGCAGTGGATGGCGGCCGGTGATTTCAAGGCCAACTTCGCCCTGCACCTGGACGGTTTGTCAGTCACCATGCTCGGCGTTGTCGTCGGTGTAGGCTTTCTGATCCACGTCTTCGCTTCGTGGTACATGCGCGGAGAAGACGGCTACTCGCGCTTCTTCTCCTACACCAACCTGTTTATTGCCAGCATGCTGTTCCTGATCCTGGCCGATAACCTGTTGTTCGTGTACTTCGGCTGGGAAGGCGTGGGCCTGTGTTCGTACCTGTTGATCGGTTTCTACTACAGCAACCGCAACAACGGTAACGCCGCACTCAAAGCCTTTATCGTGACCCGTATCGGCGACGTGTTTCTGGCCATCGGCCTGTTCATCCTGTTCCAGCAACTGGGCACATTGAACATTCAAGAGCTGCTGGTTCAGGCCCCGATCAAGTTCAAGGCCGGTGATTTCTGGATCGTTCTTGCGACCCTGATGCTGCTGGGCGGCGCGGTCGGTAAATCGGCGCAACTGCCCCTGCAAACCTGGTTGGCAGACGCAATGGCTGGCCCGACGCCGGTGTCGGCACTGATCCACGCTGCAACCATGGTTACGGCCGGTGTTTACCTGATTGCCCGTACCCACGGCCTGTTCACGCTGGCGCCTGATGTGCTGCACCTGGTGGGCATTGTCGGCGGTGTGACCCTGGTGCTGGCAGGTTTTGCGGCACTGGTGCAAACCGACATCAAACGTATCCTCGCCTACTCGACCATGAGCCAGATCGGCTACATGTTCCTGGCGCTGGGCGTGGGTGCCTGGGACGGCGCGATCTTCCACCTGATGACCCATGCCTTCTTCAAGGCCCTGCTGTTCCTTGCCTCCGGCGCAGTGATCGTTGCCTGCCATCACGAGCAGAACATCTTCAAGATGGGCGGCCTGTGGAAAAAACTGCCACTGGCCTACGCCAGCTTTATCGTCGGTGGCGCGGCGCTGTCTGCCTTGCCATTGCTGACGGCCGGCTTCTACTCCAAGGACGAAATTCTTTGGGAAGCCTTCGCCAGCGGTAACAACGAGCTGCTGTATGCCGGTCTGGTGGGTGCGTTCATGACCTCGCTGTACACCTTCCGCCTGATCTTCGTCACCTTCCACGGCGAAGCCAAGACCCAAGCTCACGCAGGCCACGGCGTGACCTACTGGCTGCCATTGAGCGTGTTGATCGTACTGTCGACTTTCATCGGCGCCATGATCACCCCGCCACTGGCCGGTGTTCTGCCACAAAGCGTTGGCCATGCGGGCGGTGAAGCCAAGCACAGCCTCGAAATCGCCTCGGGTGCCATTGCCCTGGCCGGTATCCTGCTCGCCGCCCTGCTGTACTTGGGCAAGCGTAGCTTTGTCACCGCCGTCGCCAACAGCGGCATCGGTCGCTTCCTGTCTGCCTGGTGGTTCGCTGCATGGGGCTTCGACTGGCTGTACGACAAACTGTTCGTCAAACCGTACCTGTTGATCTGCCGCTTGCTGGCCAAAGATCCTCTGGACCAGACCATTGGTTTGATCCCGAAGATGGCCAAGGCCGGGCATAACGCCCTGAGCCGCAGCGAAACCGGTCAACTGCGTTGGTACGCTGCATCCATGGCCGCCGGTGCTGTACTGGTCATGGGCGCCATCGTACTGGTAGCGGTCTGATATGAACCTTCGACTTTGCGAAAGGAATTGAGCCCGTCATGATTCTGCCTTGGCTAATCCTGATCCCCTTTATCGGCGGCCTCCTGTGCTGGCTGGGTGAGCGTTTCGGCTCCACCCTGCCCCGCTGGATTGCATTGCTGACCATGTCCCTTGAACTTGCCCTCGGCCTTTGGCTGTGGTCTCAAGGTAACTATTCACTGGCACCCAACCCCGGCGTCGCTCCAACCTGGGCGCTTGAGTTCCAGCACACCTGGATCGAGCGCTTCGGCATCAGTGTGCACCTGGCACTCGATGGCCTGTCGCTGCTGATGATCCTGCTCACCGGCTTGCTCGGTGTACTGTCGGTGTTGTGCTCCTGGAAAGAAATTCAGCGTCACGTGGGCTTCTTCCACCTGAACCTGATGTGGATCCTGGGCGGTGTGGTGGGCGTGTTCCTCGCCATCGACCTGTTCATGTTCTTCTTCTTCTGGGAAATGATGCTGGTACCGATGTACTTCCTCATTGCGCTCTGGGGTCACAGTTCATCCGACGGCAAGAAAACCCGTATCTACGCCGCCACCAAGTTCTTCATCTTCACTCAGGCCTCAGGTCTGATCATGTTGGTGGCGATCCTGGGCCTGGTACTGGTCAACTTCAACAACACCGGCGTCATTACCTTCAGCTACGCCGAGTTGTTGAAAACCAAGATGTCGCTCACCACCGAGTACATCCTGATGCTCGGCTTCTTCATTGCCTTTGCCGTGAAGCTGCCGGTTGTGCCGTTCCACTCCTGGCTGCCGGATGCTCACGCACAGGCGCCTACCGCAGGCTCGGTCGATCTGGCCGGTATCCTGTTGAAGACCGCGGCCTATGGTCTGCTGCGTTTTGCCTTGCCGCTGTTCCCGAATGCGTCGGCCGAGTTTGCGCCGATTGCCATGACCCTGGGTCTGATCGGGATTTTCTACGGTGCGTTCCTGGCCTTCGCACAAACCGACATCAAACGTCTGATCGCTTTCTCCAGCGTTTCGCACATGGGCTTTGTACTGATCGGTATCTACTCCGGTAGCCTGCTGGCCCTTCAAGGCGCGGTGATCCAGATGCTGGCCCACGGTGTTTCGGCAGCCGCGCTGTTTATCCTCAGCGGTCAACTGTACGAACGTCTGCACACCCGCGACATGCGTGAAATGGGTGGGCTGTGGTCCAAGATCGCTTACCTGCCGGCCATCAGCCTGTTTTTCGCGGCCGCTTCGCTGGGCTTGCCGGGCACCGGTAACTTCGTCGGTGAGTTCCTGATTCTGATGGGCTCGTTTGCACACTTCCCTTGGGTTACGGCGATTGCAACGACCGGTCTGGTGTTTGGTTCGGTCTACTCGCTGATCATGATTCACCGCGCCTATTTCGGCCCTTCCAAATCGGACGCTGTACTGGCCGGTATGGATGCACGTGAACTGATCATGGTGCTCGGTCTGGCCGTACTGCTGATTTTCATCGGCGTGTACCCACAACCGTTCCTCGATACCTCGGCTGCCACCATGAATGGCGTGCAGCAATGGATCGGCACCGCCTTCACTCAACTCGCTTCGGCCCGGTAAGAGCGCTATGGAATTCACGATCCAACACTTTATCGCGCTTGCTCCGCTGCTGATTACCAGCCTCACCGTTGTGGTGGTGATGCTGGCAATCGCGTGGCGCCGCAACCACTCGCAAACCTTCCTGCTCTCGGTAGCGGGCCTTAACCTGGCCCTGCTGTCGATTTTCCCGGCGTTGAAAGTCGCGCCACTGGCAGTCACCCCGCTGTTGATGATGGACAACTTTGCCTATCTCTACATCGGGCTGATTCTGGCCGCGACGCTGGCCTGCGTCACGTTGGCTCACGCCTACCTCGGCGAAGGCGGCACGGGTTATCCGGGCAATCGCGAAGAGCTGTACCTGCTCATGCTGCTGGCTGCGACCGGCGGTATTGTTCTGGTCAGCGCACAACATCTGGCCGGTTTGTTTATCGGCCTGGAGCTGCTGTCGGTGCCGGTTTACGGTCTGGTGGCTTATGCCTTCTTCAACAAGCGTTCGCTGGAAGCCGGCATCAAGTACATGGTGCTGTCAGCCGCCGGCTCTGCGTTCCTGTTGTTTGGTATGGCTTTGCTCTACGCCGAAGCCGGTAGCCTGAGCTTCAGCGGAATCGGTCAGGCTCTGGCAGCCACTGGCGTACCTGCGCCCTTGGCCCAGTTGGGTCTTGGCATGATGCTGGTCGGCCTGGCATTCAAACTGTCGCTGGTACCTTTCCACTTGTGGACGCCGGACGTGTACGAAGGTGCTCCGGCTCCAGTGGCTGCGTTCCTGGCGACTGCGTCGAAAGTGGCCGTGTTTGCGGTAATGGTGCGTCTGTTCCAAATCACTCCGTCGGCCACGACGGGAGTGATGAGCGATGTGCTGACCGTGATCGCGATTGCTTCGATCCTGTTTGGTAACTTGCTGGCCCTGACCCAGAACAATCTCAAGCGCCTGCTGGGTTACTCCTCCATCGCTCACTTCGGCTATCTGCTGATCGCCCTGGTGGCGAGCAAAGGCATGGCCATGGAAGCCATCGGTGTGTACCTGATCACCTACGTGCTCACCAGCCTGGGTGCATTCGGTGTGATCACCCTGATGTCCTCGCCGTACAAAGGCCGTGACGCCGATGCGCTGTACGAGTACCGCGGCCTGTTCTGGCGCCGTCCGTACCTGACCGCGGTGATGACCGTGATGATGCTCTCGCTGGCCGGCATCCCGCTGACCGCAGGCTTTATCGGCAAGTTCTACATCATCGCGACCGGTGTTGAGGCTCATCAATGGTGGCTGGTAGCGTCCTTGATCCTGGGCAGCGCCATCGGCGTGTTCTACTACCTGCGTGTGATGGTGACCCTGTATCTGGTTGAACCAAAACTGCATCGCCACGACGCTCCGCTGAACTGGGAGCAGAAAGCAGGCGGCGTCATGCTGCTGGCGGTTTCGGTACTGGTGTTCTTCCTGGGCGTGTACCCGCAGCCGATGCTGGAACTTGTACAACGCGCAACCTTGGGCCTTATGGGCTAAACAGTAGTGGTTGACCCATACCCCGTGAAAGCCTGGCTTTCACGGGGTATTTTTTTGCTCACGGTCAGGGCTCACGCACCCGCTTCACCGGGTACAGCCCCACTCTCGACCAAGACGCATCCTTTTGTAGAGATCGATAAACCTTCAAATCACTAAACTGCCTTGCGTTGTCCCACCTATTTTTGCGATCCAGGCCACGCGTTTAAAACCGCAACCCCGCCAGTCGTATCAGCGCTTCCTATCTGTATACACCCCCTACCCCAATGGGCCTTGGCCACAGGCTGCCTACATCAACACCCACGTCTCACTGTTTAATAGCTTGGCGTGTCAACGCTATAAACATTTGTAAATATGTGCAGACAGGCAAACACACTTCTTAATCCTTCAGCAGGCACACCCACCCTTGCATTGACACTTTCTCTGCACCGCCATAAATTGATCCCGCAACTTGAAAGAGTCACTTAAACCATTCCCTACATTACCTCTAATAAAAAGGCACCTCATCATGGGCTATATGGCACGCGGCTTCATCGGAGCGGCACTTCCTGACAATGAACTTCAACATTCTGAAACCGAAGAACAACGAATTGAAGCATTAGAGCTTAGCGAAGAAGAAAAAGCCGAGTTAAACATCGAGTAACTCCCCAGAGGGGAAAGCGCGTGGCTTTCCCCTTTCGCGAACCTTCATACGGCAAGGGGACGACAATGCCTGATTCGGTTAATTGCAAGCTACTGGCCAATGAAGTTGCGCTCATACGTCAATTCCAGGCAATCAGCATCACACCGAGGAAAGCCTTGCGCTTTAACTCACCGCCAGGGCCCGAATTAAACAACCTGTTCTTCTTATCCGTGAATGATGTGACCTACGCAGGACGTAAACTTTTAACTCACTCAGACGAGCGCGGCTGGTATCAATCCAGTTGCCTGAAGCCTTCACAACTTTTAGGGCAACTTTTAAGCATGGCGTATACCGATCATGGTTTGGCGGTGCATTTCATTTCACTCGAAGACACTCAAAGGCATGAGCTTTTTAACGCCGCTGCTCAACACCCTGACAGCGAGGTTTATTTTCCTTTCCCGTTACTTGATAGCACCGGACAGGAGTGCACGCTCTCGCAGGAGCAATGGGCCTGTACCCCACAACTGGCGGGACAACTCGACAACGACGAGCAGCACTTTCGCGACTACTGCGCCTTTTTTTTACAGACCATGATTCAACCCGGCATGGTTATTTACGATCCGGCCTGTTCAACCGGCACGTTCATTGGATCCTTAGCCCAAGCCTTTCCTGAAGCACACTGCATTGGCTCCGATCAGTCGGCAACCATGATTGAGCACGCGCGCAACCGGTTTCCTGCGCTGGTCTTCAAACACATGGACGCTGGCCTGACGCAACTCGCAAGCCTGTGTGATGTGTTGATCCTGCGTTTTTTGAATGCAGAAGTTATTCACCGAGATGACGCCCACTGCGTGTTTAAACATATGGTCAACACGCTCAAACCTGGTGCCATGCTCATTGTATTTGGCCATACACCGGTCCTGATCAATGTACGTAATAGGGCTCAAGCTTTAGGGTTACGCCTGATATCGTCTTTAGCTGCGCGCCCTGGCCACACAGAACTGTTTGAGTTCTATGTAATGAAAAAGCCAGGCATGCACAACTAACGCCTTCACCCCATTAAACACACCCAACACTTACCAATAAGCACTGCACTTTTTTGCAGCACCCACCTCAGAAAATACCCTGATTACACACCTGACTTTAAACACACAGAGGGCAACACTCACGACAACACACGAACACTGAACAGAATATTACCCATCGCTTATTAACCTTTAACTCGCATTTGACAACCCAGAAGTGCTTACCTACATTCGCCCTGCGCGTGACATTACTGACACACGCAAACTCACCTGAGTCCGACAATTCCACGAGGTTAATAACATGGGTTATTACATGGCACTGAACGCACAAAAACTGAAAGAGCAAGATACCGCCGACACTGAAACAGGCCTGCCCTCTTTTGAACCTCTCGAACTTACCGACGCTGAAAAGTCGGAACTCGAGGCTGTGTAATTACTGCAAGAAGGGTGTTGCAAACGCCCTTCTTCACCGGAGACTTCCATGAGCGCACTCTCGCCCCCTGATGAACGTGAACTTTCATTGTTTGATGCTCATGTTCGTATTCATCAAGAACTGGCCAGCCTCGGCCTTTCCAGCACACTGCACGTCGCGGGCAACACGGTCGTCAATGCTCGTGTGCTCTTGAGTTCTTCAGACGCGAGCCGCCAAACCGGCGGCTCGGGCAAGGGTTACAAAGAAGCCGCCTGCACAGGGGCGTACTTCGAGGCCCTGGAGCACTACTTGACCGAGTTCCATGGCAAGCAAGCACCGATAGAGCTAATACCTGCACACCACTTCAGCCGCCGTGATTATTTAACCGATGACAGCGTTCTGGATGTTATTTACCAAGATCAGGACTCAACGCTTGCCTGCCGCCGCTATACCAGCCCATTGGATGACCACAGTTTTTGCTACCCGCTCGCCTTAAGCCTGCCAGGCTACTCAGAGGCCCCCGTCAACGGCGATACATTCAACTATGCCAGCTTGAAACGCTATTGCTGCAACAGCGGCATCGCCATTGGTGCGACCTGGAACGAAGCGGTCCTGCATGCCATCAATGAATGCCTGGAGCGCGACGCCCTCTCGCTGTTTCTGCTTCATCACTTTTACTATTTACATGACCACCCCTTGCGCATGCTCAACCGCCCTGCCGCCCACGAGCCTCTGTTCCAACTCTGGAGCGATGTAGAAAAGGAGTTGGACACGCAAGTCATCGTGCTGGATATCAGCAGTGAGTTTTTAGCGCGTACCTACCTTGCCTTCACTGTCCCCTGTATCCGGCCTGTGGGTCTGTTCGGCTCCGGTACCTCGCTATGCCCTGAACATGCGGTCAGTCGCGCGTTGACAGAATTGGCGCAAATGGTACTGGCCGTCCAGCAGCCGGACGTAGCGCGGCTGCTGCGCCTTCAAGACTGTCACTTGGCACCGTTCCCACGTTTGCAGCGCTGCCTTCAACTCGACACCGACGATTTGCTGGCACGTGCCGTGACTCACCGTGTGCAACTTCCCGTCCCTCAGCCCAAACAGCCCGTATCCGAACATATTCGCAGGCTGGCCGAGGATATTCGCAGTCACCAAAAAGAGCTGGGCGTCAGTGTCATGTACCACACCGCACTGGGTACGACACTGGCCAATGTGGTCATTCCGGGGCTGGAACGTTTTTACATCGTCACCAGTGGCAATGTCGTCATTCCGCAAGCGCGGGGTCTTCAACTGCATGAGCTTTATGGTTAAGGCCATCGGTACGGCGCTAACAGTTGCGAGTGATTCTCGGCTTGTATAGGCTGGCGCGCCCTCGCCAATCGACCTGGAATCTCCGTTAATGCGCTGCGCCTTTACTTCACTTCTACCTTTGGCGCTTGCTTGCGCTGCCCCCTCCTATGGCAGTGCGCTGGAACTGAGCGAGGTGCAAGTTCGCAGTGAAGAAAGTAGTGACCTGGAGGCCGCGCAGTCGGCACTGCGTGAAGTGCCCGGCGCCAGCAACCTGATTGATTTAACCCGTGTCGAAAACGGCCGCACGGCAAGCAACGTTGATGTATTGGCTTACCAGCCCGGTATCTACGCTCAATCAGCGGGCAATGATGGCGCCAAAGTGTCGGTGCGGGGTTCCGCAATCAACCGCGCGCCCGGCGCCCACGGTTCTGGCCTCTATGTCATGTTCGACGGCCTGCCGCTGACGGGCCCGGGCGGCACTCCCTATGAACTGTTCGAACCGTTGTGGTTGAGCCGCGCCGAAGTGCTGCGCGGCGCCAATGGATTCGGCGCCGGCTCGCTGGCCTTGGGCGGCTCCATCAACTACGTAACACATACGGGCTACGACGCTGCGCCGCTGCAAGTACGGTACGAAGCGGGCAGCTATGGTTATCGCAAACGCCAGATCAGCACAGGACAGGTACTGGGAGACCTTGATTACTACGTTTCGCTGACCGATTCCGACACTGACGGTTATCAGGATCACACGCGAGGCAGCAGTAAAGGCATTGCGGCCAACATCGGCTATCGCTTCAACCCGCAACTTGAGACACGCTTCTATCTGCGTTATCGCGAAACGGATAACGAACTGGCAGGTCGTGTGACCCAAGACCAGATCAAACATCACCCGCGCTCGGCCAACCCGGCGTATGTCAGCGGCGACTACTCGCGCCCACAACCGGGTAGCACCTGGCTGGCCAACAAAACCACGATGTATCTGGATGACGACTCGCAACTGGAGGCGGGGGTGGTTTATCACGACTACCCCATGGATCTGCGCGAAGGACCCAATCGATTGAAGGTGGCCTACACCGACGTCAGCGGCACGTTGAACTATAAACGGCGTGACACGTTGTTCGGGCTTCAAAGCGCAACCACTGTCGGTTGGCGTACAACCCGGCATTTACCCAATAGCGGTGCGTCGGAATATGTGCGCATCCCGCGTGACGCGACAGCCCGCTACGCGCCCGGCACCAAAATGCGCGACTTCAGCTATCAAGGGTCAGACACCGTGCTGCACGTCAGCAATGATCTGGAACTGATGCCTGACCTGTGGTTGACCACCGGCATGGCGCTGATTTATACCCGCCGCGAAAGCGACGTGAGCTACCCCGAAACCGGTGGCAAAGTGAGCCAGCATGATTGGGACTACGCGCCACGTATTGGCCTGCGTTATGAGCTCAGCCCAGACGTGCAGGTGTACGGCAACCTGAGCCGCTCGGTTGAGCCACCGCACCCGTGGTCATTGATCTGGAGTTCGCCTGCTCGATTCCCTGGTGGTAGCGGTCCGGCTACCGGTCGTCAAAGCACGCCCATCGCCATGAATAATCAAACAGCAACCACGCTTGAACTCGGCACCCGTGGCCAGTCCTGGATCGGACAGTGGGATTTGGCCTGGTACTACTCCGCTGTGCGTCACGAATTGCTGACGGTTGAAATCGAGCCGCTCATTGTCGGCGAGTACAACGCCAGCCCGACCGTGCACCAAGGGTTCGAAGCGGGACTGAACAGCGTGCTGTGGGAGCACGATGCGATCGGCAAGGTGTCTTTGCGTCAGGCTTACACCTTCAGTGATTTCCATTACCGCGACGATGCACGATTTGGCAGTCATTCATTGCCCGGTATCGCGCAGCACTACTATCAGGCCGAAGTGCGATACGACCACCCCCGAGGTTTCTATGCCGGGGTAAATACCCAAGCGGCCTCGCGCATAGCCGTGGATTACGCCAACTCGTATTACGCCTCGTCTTACACCCTGTTTGGCGCCAGCCTGGGTTACGCCTCGCCCAAACAAGACTGGAGCACCTGGCTGGACCTGCGCAACCTGACTAACCAGCGCTATGCTGCCACGGTCACGCCAGGGTATGACGACAACGGCAAAGACGCTGCGCGCTCAACCCCAGGCGTTGGCATGGGGGCTTATGTCGGGGTGTCATACAGCTTTCGTTAATTGCCCGGCTCGATATCAGCGGGCAGTCGCACTTTACGGCGTGTACCGCTGAACAACCCCCAGCTGGAGAGGAACAACGCGGCAATCAACGGCCCGATCACAAAGCCGTTGAGGCCGAAGATCGCCATACCGCCCAGCGTTGAAATGAGGATAAGAAAGTCCGGCATCTTGGTGTCTTTGCCTACCAGGATCGGGCGCAATACGTTATCGACCATACCGATCACCAATACCCCGTACAGCGCCAACACCACACCTTCCCAGATCTGGCCCGTGACCAGAAAGTACACCGCAACCGGCGCCCACACGATGCCCGCTCCAACGGCTGGCAGCAATGACAGGAACATCATCAGCACCGCCCAGAACAGCGAGCTGTGGATGCCCAGAAACCAGAACATCAATCCGCCCAGCGCACCCTGAGTAATGGCGACTGCCAGATTGCCTTTGACCGATGCCCGCACCACGCGTCGCAACTTAAGCTGCAACAAGCGCTTTTGCTGCTCTGCCAACGGCACAGCATTGCGGATGAGGCGCACCATTTGCTGGCCGTCACGAATAAAGAAATACAACAGGTAGAGCATGATGAAAAAGCTCACCACCAACTCGAACGTGCTCTGACCGAAACTGAACACTTGGGTAGCGAAAAACTGGCTGCCTTCCAGCGCGCCCTTGGACACTTTCTCGCTCAGGCCGTCGATATTGCCCAGGCCAAAGCGATCCAGCCAGTCCTGCACAGTCGTTGGCAAAATGTCCTTGAACTGCATGACGTAGCTGGCGACGTTGATCTTGCCGCTTTGGACATCGCTGTAAAGCGTGGCCACTTCTTGTACCAGTAAAGCCGTGGTGATAATCACCGGCAAAATGGCGATTACGGTGCATATCCCCAACGTGGAAAATGTTGCGAGATTACGCCGCCCCCTGAGCTTGAGCAGCAACTTGCGCTGCAAGGGCGCGAACAAAATACCGAGAGCAACCGCCCAAAAAATTGCGCCATAAAACGGCAGCAGTATCCAGATAAAAGCAAGGGTGACTAGCGCCAGCAATAACAGCAGGGTTTTACGTTGCAGACTTGTTTCGTTCATATGCCGTCCATGTCGGTAAGGCGCAAATTGATCGGTTAGCCGCAGCTTAGTCCGCCAATATACCGCCGAGTGCCATTTTTGCTGCATAAAGCATAGATCCAGATCAACATTGCGCCGTTTGAGCTCGACTACCATCGCGCCCTTTTGCGAATGGCTCGACTATGTCCCTTGCACCGCCCGAACTCCTCGCCCCCGCCGGCACCCTGAAAAACATGCGTTACGCCTTCGCTTATGGCGCCGATGCCGTGTACGCAGGCCAGCCGCGCTACAGCCTGCGGGTGCGCAATAACGAATTCGACCATGACAATCTGGCCGTTGGCATCAAAGAAGCCCAAGCCCTGGGCAAACGTTTTTATGTGGTCGTGAACATTGCACCGCACAACGCCAAATTACGCACGTTCCTCAAGGATCTGGAGCCGGTAATCGCGATGGCGCCGGACGCGCTGATCATGTCAGACCCGGGCCTGATCATGCTGGTGCGCAAACACTTCCCGCAGATGCCGATTCACTTGTCTGTGCAGGCCAACACGGTGAACTGGGCCAGTGTTGAGTTCTGGCACCAACAAGGCTTGAGCCGGATCATTTTGTCGCGTGAACTGTCACTGGAAGAAATCGAAGAAATTCGCCAAAAAGTCCCTGATATGGAGCTGGAGATTTTCGTACACGGCGCGCTATGCATGGCCTACTCCGGCCGATGCCTGTTGTCCGGCTACATGAACAAGCGCGACGCGAATCAGGGCAGTTGCACCAATGCGTGCCGCTGGAAATACGAGGCCACACCGGCCACAGAGAACGAACTGGGCAATGTGGTGCAGATTGTAGAACCGCCGGTAGAGCCGACCCTGGGCATTGGCGCACCAACGGATGAGGTATTCGTGCTGCATGAGGCAAATCGCCCTGATGAGCCGATGGCTGCCTTTGAGGACGAGCATGGTACCTACATCATGAACTCCAAAGACCTACGCGCGGTGCAACACGTCGCACGCCTGACGCAGATGGGTGTTCACTCCCTGAAAATTGAGGGCCGCACCAAGTCGCACTTTTACTGTGCCCGCGCGACACAGGTGTACCGCAAGGCCATCGATGATGCGGTGGCAGGACGTGAGTTTGATCGCAGCCTGATGACCGACCTCGAATCATTGGCACAGCGAGGGTATACCGAAGGTTTCTTGCGCCGCCATGTGCATGACGAATACCAGAATTACCTGCATGGCAGCTCACTGTCACATCGCCAGCAATTTGTCGGGGAACTGACCGGAGAGCGTCGCAATGGTCTGGCAGAGGTCAAAGTCAAAAACCGCTTCGCCCTGGCTGATCATCTGGAATTGATGACCCCGCGCGGCAATTACCATTTTGATCTCGACCAATTGCACAACAGTGCTGGCTTGCCGATTCAAGTGGCGCCGGGGGATGGTCACACGGTGTACCTGCCCATTCCGGACCAGGTGGATTTGCGCTATGCCCTGCTGATGCGCGACTTGACCGTCACCGAGACCCTCGAACGCCCGGCTTGAATAAACACCTCTGTCGGTGCTGACGCGCTGCGCACTCAATCGCAGCCTGCGGCGGCTCCTACAGAGGACAGTAGGTGATGCCTGTGCGCAAAAGAGTTAGAGGCTCAGTCGCGGAACACTTCATCCAACAAGTTGTGCATCGCTATAAAGGCACGCTTTGCCGTCCTGGCGTCGTACATCATCTTGCCCGGTACGTTGGCGTGGGGATCTGTAAAGGAGTGCACTGCGCCGCCGTAACTGGTCAATTGCCAGTCCACCCCCGCCGCTGTCATCTCTGCCTCGAACGCAGGCAGTTGTTCGTTCGCCACCAACGGATCAGCAGCCCCGTGCAGAACCAGCACAGATCCCTTGATGCTGTTTGCGTCAATCGGGTTTGGCGTGTCCAGAGAACCATGGAACGAGATCGCCGCTTTCAATGGCGCCCCGCCGCGTGCCAGCTCCAGTGAGCAACAGCCGCCGAAGCAGAAGCCGAACGTCGCCAGTTTGCTGCTGTCGACTTGGGCGAACGAGGTATTGCGCAACGTGTCATACGCCGCCCACATGCGCTTGCGCAGCAAAGCTCGGTCATTTTTCAGCGGCATCATCGCAGCGCCCGCTTCGTCTGCATTGGCGGGGCGAATGCCTTGACCATACAAATCGGCAATCAATACGACATAACCCTGCTCGGCCACAGACTTGGCAATCTCTTGGGCCCCATCACTGATGCCCATCCAGTTAGGTGCCATCAGCAGGCCCGGCAACGGATCGACGCGGCTGGAGTCATAGGCAAGAAGGCCTTCGTAGGGTTGGCCATCAATTTGATAGACCACCGGTTGCAGCGTTATTGATTCCATCGAAAACTCCTGAATGCGAAACAAAAAAAACCCGCCGAAGCGGGTTTTTTATAGACGTCTTACGCTGACAACTCAACTAACAACTTATTTAGACGACGGACATAAGCCGCCGGATCTTTCAAGCTGTCACCGGCTGCCAGTGCCGCCTGGTCGAAGAGGATGTGCGACAGGTCGCCAAAACGCTCTTCGCTCTGCTCCGTATCCAGTTTTTCAATCAGCGGGTGTGCCGGGTTGAATTCAAAAATCGGTTTGGAGTCCGGCACTTTTTGGCCACTGGCTTCCAGGATTTGGCGCATTTGCAGGCCAAGGTCCTGCTCGCCGATGGCCAAAATGGCTGGAGAGTCAGTCAGACGGTGCGAGACGCGTACTTCACTGACGCTTTCGCCCAGTGCAGCTTTGATCCGCTCAACCAGACCTTCTTTAGCCTTGGCGACTTCTTCTGCGGCTTTCTTGTCTTCTTCCGAGTCCAGGTTACCCAGATCAAGATCGCCACGGGCCACGTCTACAAACGACTTGCCATCAAAATCGCTGAGGTAGCTCATCAGCCACTCGTCGATACGGTCAGTCAACAGCAGCACTTCGATGCCTTTTTTACGGAAGACTTCCAAGTGCGGGCTGTTTTTAACCTGAGCGTAGGTTTCACCGGTCAGGTAGTAGATCTTGTCCTGGCCTTCTTTGGCACGCTCAAGATATTGCGCCAGAGAAACCGTTTGCTCGCCACCGTCTTCGTGGGTCGAAGCAAAGCGCAGCAGGCCGGCGATTTTTTCTTTGTTGGCGAAATCCTCAGCCGGGCCTTCTTTGAGCACCTGACCGAAGTTTTTCCAGAAGCCCTGGTATTTTTCCGGCTCGTTCTTCGCCAGCTTCTCCAGCATGTCGAGCACGCGCTTGGTCAACGCGGACTTCATGGAGTCGATGATCGGGTCTTTTTGCAGAATTTCACGCGACACGTTCAACGACAGGTCGTTGGAGTCAACGACACCTTTGATAAAACGCAGGTACAGCGGCAAGAACGACTCAGCCTGATCCATAACGAATACACGCTGTACGTACAGCTTCAGGCCTTTAGGCGCTTCACGCTGGTACAGGTCGAACGGTGCACGGGCCGGAACGTAGAGCAGCGAGCTGTATTCCAGCTTGCCTTCAACCTTGTTGTGGCTCCACGCCAGCGGGTTCTCGAAGTCGTGGGCGATGTGCTTGTAGAACTCCTGATACTCCTCGTCTTTGACTTCAGTACGAGGACGGGTCCACAACGCACTGGCGCGGTTGACGGTTTCCCATTCCAGCGCAGGTACTTCTTCGCCTTCAGCCACGGTCTGCTCTTTAGGCAGCTCGATCGGCAAGGCAATGTGATCGGAATACTTTTTGATGATATTGCGCAGACGCCAGCCGTCAGCGAACTCTTCTTCGCCCGACTTTAGGTGCAGAACGATTTTGGTGCCGCGCTCAGGCTTGTCGATATTGGCGACTTCGAACTCGCCTTCGCCTTTGGAGGACCAGTGCACGCCTTCGCTTGCAGGTGTACCTGCACGACGGCTGTAAACATCCACTTTGTCCGCCACGATAAAGGCTGAGTAGAAGCCCACACCGAATTGACCGATCAGGTGCGAGTCTTTCTTCTGATCGCTCGAGAGGTTTTTCATGAAGTCGGCCGTGCCGGATTTCGCAATCGTACCCAAGTGGGCAATCACGTCATCACGGTTCATGCCGATACCGTTGTCCTCAAGGGTGACGGTGTTGGCATCTTTGTCGAAGCTCACACGGATCTTGAGTTCATCGCCGCCTTCCAGCAGTTCTGGCTTGGACAGCGCTTCAAAGCGTAATTTGTCGACCGCGTCGGAAGCGTTCGAGATCAATTCGCGAAGGAAGATTTCCTTGTTGGAGTACAGCGAATGGATCATGAGGTGCAGCAGTTGTTTAACCTCGGTCTGAAAACCCAGGGTTTCTTTTTGAGTGTCCACGCTCATTGTTATAAAGCTCCAATTAGATGGCATGTGCCACGCCCTAGAGGGTTGGCGGCGGGATGTCATAAAAGTTGGGGCTGACGGTGAAAATTCAAGGCCACAGCTCAAAACAACCCACCGCTACCTTTTACAGAATGTTGAACCACTGGCTCGACACGCTCTAAACAAGGCATCCGGGGTAGGCATCAGGTCATTTATTAATCTGCTTGGCTTGGCAGCCAGGGACTGCGTAGAATCCGCGCGCGGCATGCACTTATATATCTGCACGCCCAAGGAACTTAAGCTATTGGCCTGTGCTCAAACGGCCGGTAGATATACTCAATAAGGAGAAACACCCCATGCGTAAGACTTTCGCTGTTGCTTTGATGTTGGCTGCTTCCCTCGGTCTCGCTGCTTGCGACAAAAAATCCGAAGACAAAGCACAAGACGCTACTCAGCACGCTGAGCAAGCTCAAGAAAAAATGAATGAAGCACAAGACAAAGTGAACGAAGCTGCAAAAGAAAACGCTGAAGCCGCTAAAGATCAGGCTGAGTCGAACAAAGCAGCTGCTGAAGAAGCAGCTCCAGTTGCACCGGCTGCTCCAGAAGCCGCACCTGCTACCAAGTAATTCATTTACCTGGCTGCAAAAGAAAGCCCGCTTCGCGCGGGCTTTACTTTGCCTGCTGTTTGCTCAGAGGGCAGAATCCTTGGCGGATTCAGGCGCAGGCCCTTCAGTCGGGGTATAGAACATCACACTCAGTACGTCGGAATGAAACTCGCGGCGATACAACACCACAACGACCCCTGCACTCATCAACATAAATAACCAGGGGCTGACAAACCAGGCCAGCATGGTCATGCCGAAATAGTAGGCGCGCAGCCCAAAGTTGAACTGGTTAGCGGCCATCGAAATCACTTTGGCGGCGCGTAGCGCAAATGCCTTGCGTTCTTGCTCCGTCACATCGCGCTCACCGATCATCGGTGCCGAGCCGATCAGAATCGCGGCAAAGTTGTATTGGCGCATGCACCAACTGAACGTGAAGAAGGCGTACACGAACACCAGCGCCAGGCACAGCAACTTGATCTCTGACATACCCTGCGAGGCTTGCTGCACCATCGGAATATCGGCCAGCAATGACACAGCGCGCTCCGAGGCGCCCAGTACTGTCAAAATACCCGCCAGAATAATCAACGTGCTGGAGGCAAAAAACGATGCGTTGCGCTCCAGATTGCCAATCACGCTGGCATCGGCGATACGGTTGTCCCGCAACAGCATGCGGCGCATCCAGTCTTTGCGGTACAGGTGCAACACACTGGCCAGGCAGGCGGTGTCCCGGGCTTTGAAGGTCGCGTAGCGGGTGTAGCCGCCCCAACACACCACAAACCATAAAGCCGCCAGCAGATGAATCAAATTGGACTGTATGAACGACATGGGATATCCCGAAGCGCGTGAGGTGAACGTTATGCACCTGAGTTCGACGCTTTGCCCAGCAAAAAGACACGCCCATAAAAAATGCCCTGTATCTAATTGATACAGGGCATTTTTGTTTATTCAGTGCAAGCTTTTGGCTTGCTGAACACTTAAGCCAACGCTTGTTGAGGCTTACCCAGCATGCGATCGCAAATGAATGCACCGAGCAAAACCACCAGCGACGGCACAAGCCACGCCAGACCCTGTTCGCTGAAAGGCATATTGGCCAGGCGGGTCGGAATCCAGTCAGCCAGGCCAGCGCCCTTGAGCGCATCAATCGAGCCGAAGATGAATGACACCAGCATCACCGGGCCCACAATCCGCGCCTGTGCATGCCACAGTCCTTTGCAGAAGCTCAACGCAACCAGCACGATGCACGGCGGGTAGATAGCGGTCAGCAACGGAATCGAGAACGCGATCAACTGCGTCAACCCCAGGTTGGACACACCCAGTGAGAACACGGCCAGAATCACCACCAGCGTCTTGTACGAAAGCGGCAGCACGGTGCTGAAATATTCAGCGCACGCGCAGGTCAGGCCGACCGCTGTTACCAGACAGGCCAAGGCAATCAGTACGGCCAGGAAACCGCTGCCCAGCGAGCCAAAGGTATGTTGAACATACGCGTGCAGAACGGCCGCGCCATTGGTTGCACCCGCGGCCACTTCGTGACTGCCAGCACCGAGGCGGAAAAGGCTGACATAAACCAGTGCCAGACCCACACCTGCGATCAGGCCCGCAATGATGGCGTAACGGGTGATCAGCTTGGGTGACTCAACCCCACGGGAACGGATCGCGTTAACAATCACGATGCCGAATACCAAAGCGCCCAAGGTGTCCATGGTCAGATAGCCATTGATGAACCCTTGAGAGAACGGCGCCGCTACGTATTCCGGGGTTGCCACGCCAATGTCACCAGCGGGCAAAGCGAAAGCGGCAATACCGAGAATCGCCAGCGCGATGATTTTCAGGGGTGCCAGAAAACGGCCCACGGTATCAAGCAGGCGGCCTGGGTACAGCGACACAAAGAACACGATCAGGAAGTACACCGAGCTGTACAAAAACAACGCCAGCGGGCTTTCACCGGTCAACGGCGCAAGGCCGACCTCAAACGAGACCGTGGCGGTACGTGGCGTGGCAAACAACGGCCCCACCGCCAGGTACGCGACAGCGGCTAGCAAACCGCCAGCAATTTTACCAATCGGGCTGCTCAGTGCATCCATGCCACCCCCGACTTTGGCCAGGGCAACAACGGTGATGACCGGCAGGCCTACCGCGGTGAGCAGAAAGCCCAATGCAGCGATCCAGACGTTAGGTCCGGCTTGCAGGCCAACGATCGGCGGGAAAATGATGTTGCCAGCCCCAACGAACAGGGCAAATGTCATAAACCCAAGTGCCAGGATGTCCTGGCCTTTCAATACTTTCATTACGGAAATACCACACTACTGAATCGGAATTTAGAGGGGAATTTCCCGTGCGGATGTGGGAAATGCTGTCGAACTGTATAAGTCCAACCCGTCTAGCGCGCGGCTTCCTTGTGGGATGCGTACGCAGATTTGGCTGCCAGATTACCGAGTTTTTTCCTGTAACGCACTGTTGCAGGGCGTTCTGTCCGATGAACGCACGCAGTTGTCGCCTGAATGACATCTAAATTTGGTTCGGTGTGATTTCCATGCCGCGAACTCTTGTTTTCCTACGCAACTACCACCTGGGAGCTGCCGAGTTTAGGGTATCTGTAAACGCACAAAGGCCACCCGAAGGTGGCCTTTGCCTGGTGTAGCGATCAGTTAAGCGAGAGGCTTACTTGATTGCCCAGCCAGTCAGCTCGGACAGAGCCTTGCCGATGTCTGCCAGCGAACGCACGGTTTTAACGCCTGCGTCTTCCAGGGCAGCAAACTTCTCGTCTGCTGTGCCCTTGCCGCCAGAGATGATTGCGCCCGCATGACCCATGCGCTTGCCCGCAGGGGCAGTCACACCAGCGATGTAGGAAACAACCGGCTTGGTCACGTTTGCCTTGATGTAGGCAGCCGCTTCTTCTTCAGCCGAACCGCCGATCTCACCGATCATGACGATCGCTTCGGTCTTCGGGTCTTCCTGGAACAACTTCAGGATGTCGATGAAGTTGGAACCCGGGATCGGGTCACCACCGATGCCTACGCAAGTCGACTGACCGAAACCGGCGTCAGTAGTTTGCTTGACAGCTTCGTAAGTCAGGGTGCCGGAACGCGACACGATGCCTACTTTGCCTGGCAAGTGAATGTGACCTGGCATGATGCCGATCTTGCATTCGCCTGGGGTGATAACGCCTGGGCAGTTAGGGCCGATCAGGGTAACACCCAGTTCGTCGCACTTAACTTTAGCGTCCAGCATGTCCAGGGTAGGAATGCCTTCGGTGATGCAAACGATCAGCTTGATGCCGCCGAATGCTGCTTCAAGGATGGAATCCTTGCAGAAAGGAGCCGGTACGTAGATAACGCTGGCGGTTGCGCCAGTGGCAGCTACAGCTTCTTTCACGGTGTTGAAAACCGGCAGGTCCAGGTGAGTGGTGCCGCCTTTACCCGGAGTAACGCCACCGACCATCTTGGTGCCGTATTCGATGGCTTGCTGGGTGTGGAAGCTGCCCTGCGAACCAGTGATGCCCTGGCAGATAACTTTGGTGTCTTTATTGATCAGGACGCTCATTACTTGCCCTCCGCAGCTTTAACAACTTGTTGAGCAGCGTCGGTCAAGCTGGTAGCAGCGATGATGTTCAAACCGCTTTCTGCCAGTACTTTAGCGCCCAGATCAGCGTTGTTGCCTTCAAGGCGCACAACTACCGGGATTTTCACACCGACTTCTTTCACTGCACCGATGATGCCTTCGGCAATCATGTCGCAACGAACGATGCCGCCGAAGATGTTAACCAGTACTGCGGCGACATTGCTGTCGGACAGAATGATTTTGAACGCTTCGGTAACGCGTTCTTTGGTAGCACCGCCGCCAACGTCGAGGAAGTTGGCTGGCTTGCCGCCATGCAGGTTAACGATGTCCATGGTGCCCATGGCCAGACCAGCGCCGTTAACCATGCAGCCGATGTTGCCTTCCAGCGCTACGTAGTTCAGTTCGAACTTGGCAGCGTGCGCTTCGCGCGGATCGTCTTGCGACGGATCGTGGAAAGTTTTCAGCTTGGGCTGACGGTACATGGCGTTTGCGTCGATGTTGATTTTCGCATCGAGGCAGTGCAGGTCGCCGTCAGTCTTGATAACCAGCGGGTTCACTTCCAGCAGCGCCAGATCGTGATCCTTGAACAGCTTGGCCAGGCCTACGAAGATCTTGGCAAACTGAGCAACTTGCTTGCCTTCCAGACCCAGCTGGAAAGCCAGCTCGCGACCCTGGAATGGCTGAGCGCCAACCAGTGGGTCGATAGTGGCTTTCAGAATTTTTTCTGGAGTGTCGTGAGCGATTTTCTCGATGTCCACGCCACCTTCGGTGGACGCCATGAACACGATACGACGGCTCGAACGGTCAACGACAGCGCCCAGGTACAGCTCTTTAGCGATATCAGTGCACGATTCAACCAGGATCTTGGTGACCGGCTGACCATTGGCATCAGTCTGGTAAGTCACCAGACGCTTGCCCAACCACTGTTGTGCAAACGCTTTAGCGTCTTCTTTGCTGCGAACCAGCTTTACGCCGCCCGCTTTACCGCGACCACCTGCGTGAACCTGAGCTTTTACAACCCATTCGGTCCCGCCGATTTTGTCGCAAGCTTCTGCGGCCGCTTCCGGGGTGTCTACTGCATAACCCTTGGATACTGGCAGGCCGTATTCAGCGAACAGCTGCTTACCCTGATACTCGTGAAGATTCATGCTTTTTACCGTCTTCGTTAGGTACTGCGCATTCGGCGCTGCACTTTTATTAGTGCCGCACCACCTGTGACTGCTGCTTGTGCTGTTTCAACACCCCCGGCACCCGCGAAAGCAGGGCCGGGCCTGTTTGACAAAAGACAAGACTGCGTCCGGCGGAAGTTCCGCGGTGAGGCTTGCAAGCAAGGCTCACGACGGGCAAACCGCCGTGGTTTCTTATTGTCTGGTCTTAACGTTTCTTACGGTTGGCAATGTGGATGGCGCCGCCATTCACTGCCAGCGCTGCTTCGTGCAACGCTTCGGACAGGGTTGGATGGGAGAAAACCATCATGCCCAGATCCTCGGCACTGGTGCCGAATTCCATACCGATTGCGCCCTGCTGTACCAGCTCTGCTGCGCTCGGGCCAATCACGTGGACACCCAGTACGCGGTCAGTTTTGGCATCAGCAATGACTTTTACAAAGCCACCGGTGTCGTTTGCTGCCATGGCACGGCCACTGGCTGCGAACGGGAAGGTGCCGACGTTAACTTCAACGCCTTCAGCTTTCAAGGCCTGTTCGGTTTTACCGACCCACGCGATCTCCGGGTGAGTGTAAATAACCGATGGAATCAGGTCGTAGTTCATCTCGGTCTTGTGACCTTTGATGCGCTCAACCACCATGATGCCTTCTTCGGACGCTTTGTGAGCCAGCATCATGCCGCGTACCACGTCACCGATGGCGAATACGCCCGGAACGCTGGTGGCGCAATGATCGTCAACAAACACGAAACCGCGCTCATCGATGGTCACACCGCTGTCAGCTGCCAGCAGTTCAGTGGTCACCGGACGGCGACCTACCGCTACGATCAGCTTGTCGAAGGTGATGGTCTGTTCGCCGTTGGCATCGGTGTAGGTCACAACGACTTCGTCGCCGTTAACCTTGGAACCGGTTACGCGAGCGCCCAGCTTGATGTCCAGACCTTGTTTGGTCAGGGTTTTGTAGGCTTCTTTGGACACAGCAGCATCAGCTGCCATCAGGAACGTGTCCAACGCTTCCAGAACAGTCACTTCGGCGCCCAGACGGGACCATACCGAACCCAGCTCCAGACCGATAACACCCGCGCCGATCACGCCCAGACGCTTAGGCACCGACTGGAATTCCAGTGCGCCAGTCGAATCAACGATGACGTTGTTGTCAACAGGTGCTGGCGGAATGTCGATCGGACGCGAACCCGAGGCCAGAATCACGTTCTCGGCTTCGATGATTTCTACGCTGCCGTCTGGCTTGGTCAGCTCTACACGCTTGCCGGCCAGCAGTTTGCCGTGGCCTTGCAGGGAAGTAACGCCGTTCGCCTTGAACAGGGTTGCAACGCCGGAAGTCAGACCTTTAACGATGTTGGCTTTGCGGCCGACCATCGCTGGCACGTCCATGTTCACATCACCGGTGGTGATACCGTGAATGGCGAACGCATCTTTAGCTTCGTGATACTTCCAGGAGCTGTCCAGCAGCGCCTTGGATGGAATGCAGCCAACGTTCAGGCAAGTACCGCCCAGCGCCAGTTTGCCTTCCTTGTCGGTGTATTTTTCGATGCATGCAGTCGAAAGGCCCAGTTGCGCGGCCTTGATGGCTGCAACGTAGCCGCCAGGGCCCGCACCAATCACTACAACGTCAAATTTCTGAGACATGTAAAAGAATCCTCTTTTAGCGACACGCTTCAAGCCGACCGCTGCAAGTCAGAACCCGGTCGCGAACGACTGAAGGCTCCAGACTTGCAGCGCAGGGCTGCTTCTATCAGATATCCAGCAGCAGACGCGCTGGATCTTCCAGCAGGTTTTTGATTGCTACCAGGAAACTTACAGCTTCTTTGCCATCGATCAAACGGTGATCGTAAGACAAAGCCAAATACATCATCGGACGGATAACGACCTGACCGTTGATTGCCATTGGGCGCTGAAGAATGTTGTGCATGCCCAAGATCGCAGCCTGCGGCGGGTTGACGATCGGGGTCGACATCATCGAACCGAAAGTACCACCGTTGGTGATCGTGAACGTACCGCCGGTCATTTCGTCGATCGACAGTTTGCCGTCACGGGCTTTCTTGCCGTAAGCGGCAATGCCGCCTTCGATTTCAGCCAGGCTCATCAGTTCTGCGTTACGCAGAACCGGAACCACCAGACCACGGTCGCTGGAAACAGCCACACCGATGTCGGCGAAGCCGTGGTAAACGATGTCGGAACCGTCGATCGAAGCGTTAACCGCCGGGAAGCGTTTCAGCGCTTCGGTGGCCGCTTTAACGAAGAACGACATGAAGCCCAGGCGTACGCCGTTGTGGGACTTCTCGAACAGGTCCTTGTACTTCGAACGCAGTGCCATGATTTCGGTCATGTCTACTTCGTTGAAGGTGGTCAGCATCGCCATGTTCGACTGTGCTTCAACCAGACGCTTGGCCACGGTGGCGCGAACGCGGGTCATCGGTACACGTTTTTCAACGCGGTCGCCAGCAGCGAATACCGGAGCAGCAGCGGCAGGCGCGGCGGCCTTGGCAGGTGCAGCAGCAGGCGCGGCCTTTTTGGCAGCAACAGCAGCGACTACGTCTTCCTTGGTCACACGACCGCCTTTGCCAGTACCGGCAACGGAAGCAATGTTGATACCGTTTTCTTCAGCGATCTTGCGCGCAGCCGGAGCAGCAACCGGATCGTCTTCGCCGTCAGCGGCAGGTGCAGCAGCCTGGGCAGCCGGTGCAGCGGCTGGTGCGGCTGGAGCGGCAGCAGCAGCGCCGCCTTCAACGATGGAACCCAGCACTTCGTCGGACAGAACAGTGTCGCCTTCGTTCTTGACGATAGCGCCCAGCACGCCATCAGCTGTGGCCAGCACTTCCAGCACAACCTTGTCGGTTTCGATATCAACGATCAGGTCGTCACGCTTTACAGCGTCGCCTGGTTGCTTGTGCCAAGTGGCAACGGTGCCGTCGGCAACCGATTCCGGAAAAGTTGGGGCTTTAATCTCGATAGCCATGTTCGTGGTTCCTTTAATTCGGTTCAGTGCGCGAAGGCGTTAAACAGTAAACGCGTCTTGCAACAGTTTGGCCTGTTGCTCAGCGTGCATCGATGCATAACCACAAGCAGGTGCAGCAGAAGCGTCACGGCCCGCGTACTCGAGTACGAGCGACTTGTCGTGACCGCCAATGATGCGGCGCATGTGATGTTGGCTGCAGTACCAGGCACCCTGGTTCATCGGCTCTTCCTGACACCAAACAATGTGTTTGAGGTTTTTGTACGGAGCCAGGACTTCAATCAAGTCGTCCTCAGGGAATGGGTACAGCTGCTCAAGACGCACGATGGCGATGTCTTCACGACCTTCGGCACGGCGTTTTTCCAGCAGGTCGTAGTAGACCTTGCCGCTACACAGCACGATGCGATCGACCTTGGCCGGATCTTGTGCATCGATCTCTGGAATAACGGTCTGGAACGAACCTTCGGCCAGGTCTTCCAGGGTCGAAACGGCCAGTTTGTGACGCAACAACGACTTGGGTGTCAGCACAATCAGCGGCTTGCGCAGCGGACGGATAACCTGACGGCGCAGCAGGTGGTAGATCTGCGCTGGCGTGGTCGGTACGCACACCTGAATGTTGTGCTCGGCACACAGTTGCAGGTAACGCTCAAGACGTGCCGAGGAGTGCTCAGGGCCCTGACCTTCATAACCGTGTGGCAGCAGCATGGTCAGACCGCACAGGCGACCCCACTTGTGCTCGCCGCTGGTGATGAACTGGTCAATCACGACTTGTGCACCGTTGGCAAAGTCACCGAACTGGGCTTCCCAGATCACCAGCGCGTTTGGCGTAGTGGTCGAGTAACCGTATTCGAATGCCAGTACGGCTTCTTCCGACAGCAACGAGTCGTACAGGTCAAAACGTGGCTGACCTTCGTACAGGTGCTGAAGCGGAATGTAGGTGCCCGCATCTTTCTGGTTGTGCAACACGGCGTGACGGTGCGAGAACGTACCGCGGCCGATGTCTTGACCGGTCATGCGGATCGGGTGACCTTCGAACGCCAGGGTCGCGTATGCCATGGTTTCGGCATAACCCCAGTTGATCGGCAGGCCGCCGGCTTGCATTTTTTGACGGTCTTCGTAGATCTTCGCAACCTGGCGCTGTACCACGAAGCCTTCTGGAATTTCCAGCAGCTTGGCAGACAGTTCTTGCAGGGTTTTGAGATCAAAGCGCGTGTCGTGACGCGCCGTCCAGGCGTGGCCCAGATATGGACGCCAGTCAACGAACAGCTCTTTGTTCGGCTCTTTGACCAGACTTTTCACAACATGCAGACCGTTGTCCAGCGCGTTGCGGTATTCGTCGATCTTGGCCTGAACGCGCTCTGCGTCAACCACTTGCTCTTGCGTCAGACGCTCGGCATACAGCTCACGGGTGGTGCGCTGCTTGGCGATTTGCTGATACATCAGCGGCTGCGTACCGTTTGGCTCGTCGGCCTCGTTGTGACCGCGACGGCGGTAGCAGAACAGGTCGATTACGACGTCGCGCTTGAACTGCATGCGGTAGTCGATGGCCAACTGGGTCACGAACAATACGGCTTCCGGATCATCACCATTCACATGGAGGATCGGCGCCTGAATCATTTTCGCGACGTCAGTGCAGTACTCGGTAGAACGGGAATCTTCCGGGTTGCTGATGGTGAAGCCAACCTGGTTGTTGATCACCAGATGCACCGTACCGCCCGTCTTGAAGCCGCGGGTCTGCGACATCTGGAAGGTTTCCATGACCACGCCCTGACCTGCGAAAGCAGCATCACCGTGGATGGAAATTGGCAGCACTTTCTCGCCAGTCTTGTCGTTACGACGATCCTGACGGGCACGTACAGAGCCTTCAACCACAGGAGAAACGATCTCCAAATGGGAAGGGTTAAACGCCATTGCCAGGTGAACTTCGCCACCGGAGGTCATGACGTTGGAGGAGAAGCCCTGGTGGTATTTAACGTCACCGGAACCCAGCTCGATCTTCTTCTTGCCTTCGAACTCGTCGAACAATTCGCGCGGGTTTTTACCGAAGGTGTTCACCAATACGTTCAGACGACCACGGTGGGCCATGCCGATGACGATTTCTTTGGTGCCGTAGTTGCCCGAACGCTGGATCAGTTCGTCCAGCAAAGGAATCAGGCTCTCGCCGCCTTCCAGGCCGAAACGCTTGGTGCCGGGGTATTTGGTACCCAGGTATTTTTCCAGACCTTCAGCAGCCGTGACGCGCTCAAGCAGGTGGCTTTTGACATCTGCCGAATACGTTGGGCGGCCGCGCACGCTTTCGAGGCGCTGTTCAAACCAGTGGCGCTGCTCGGAATCGACGATGTGCGTGAACTCTGCGCCAATGGTGCGGCAATATGTCTGCTGCAACGCTTCGAGAATTTCGCGTAGGCTCGCTTCCTCTTTGCCGATGTACAGGTCGCCGGCACGGAAGGTCGTATCAAGATCGGCATTGGTCAAGCCGTAATGATTGATCGACAGGTCTGCAGGTGCAGGACGCTGCCACAGCCCCAGCGGATCAAGCTGGGCTGCCTGGTGGCCGCGCATCCGATAGGCCTGGATCAATCGCAGCACTTCAACCTGCTTCTTCTCGTGCTCACTGCTCACGCTCCCGGCGGAAACCGGTTGGGCGCGGCGCTGGTTCTTTGCCAGCAGCACGAAATGGTCGCGGATTGTGGAGTGCGAAACATCGTTGGCAGAGTTGCCGTCAGTCGGCAACGTCTGAAATTTGGTGCGCCATTCTTCTGGCACAGCGTTAGGGTCGTGCAGGTAGAGCTCATAGAGCTCTTCCACATAGGCAGCGTTACCACCTGAAAGATAGCCGCTGTTCCACATGCGCTGCATCACGCTTTCTTGCATGCTTGGTCACCCTCGGTTAGGGGACACCATCGACGAGAACACCAGAGCACGCTTGAGAAAGTCCGAATACAGCGACTAAAACAAGCCACTTAGGATCACGCTGATAGTCCGGGTACCAGCCCGGATGCCCCTGCTGGTCTCATTTCTTCAAAATAAGAGCCGCAACTTTGTGAGCTGCTGCTCAGGTTATAACTACGGCGCCGGTTGAAGCCTGCGCCGTAGCATCTACGGTTACAGCGATCTACGTTACAGCTTGTGTATCAAACGCCGCTTTGCAGCAGCATGCTACGCACGTGACCGATGGCCTTAGTCGGGTTCAAGCCCTTCGGACACACGTTGACGCAGTTCATGATCCCGCGGCAGCGGAATACGCTGAACGGGTCATCCAGTGAAGCAAGACGCTCGCTGGTCTTGGTGTCACGGCTGTCAGCCAGGAATCGATAGGCTTGCAGCAGTGCAGCAGGGCCCAGGAACTTGTCCGGGTTCCACCAGAAGGACGGGCAGGAGGTCGAGCAGCAAGCGCACAGGATGCACTCGTACAGACCGTCGAGCTTTTCACGCTCTTCTGGCGATTGCAGACGTTCGATGGCCGGGGCCGGCGTATCGTTCTGCAGGAACGGCTTCACCTTCTCGTATTGCTTGTAGAAGATGCTCATATCGACGACCAGGTCACGGATAACCGGCAAACCTGGCAGAGGACGAACGATCAGCTTGTTGCCTTTAACGACAGCGGACAGTGGCGTTACGCACGCCAGGCCGTTTTTGCCGTTGATGTTCATGCCGTCGGAGCCGCATACGCCCTCACGGCAAGAGCGACGATAGGAGAAACCTTCGTCCTGCTCTTTGATCAGGGCCAGTACGTCCAGCACCATCAGGTCTTTACCGTTGGTATTGACCTGAAACTCCTGCATGAACGGCGCAGCGTCTTGATCCGGGTTGTAGCGATAAACACTGACTTTCAACATATCGGCCACCCTTAGTAAGTCCGAACCATAGGTTCGAAGGTCGGAACGGTTTTCGGCGAGAAGTTCACCGCACGTTTGGCTACGCGCTTGTCACCCGGGAAGTACAGGGTGTGGCACAGCCAGTTAACGTCGTCACGATCTTCGAAGTCTTCACGGGCGTGAGCACCGCGCGATTCTTTACGGACTTCAGCAGCGATTGCAGTCGCTTCAGCCACTTCGAGCAGGTTTTGCAGCTCAAGGGCTTCGATACGGGCCGTGTTGAACGCCTGGCTCTTATCGTTGATTTTCACGTTGGCGATGCGCTTGCGCAGATCAGCCAGCTGGGCAATACCCTTCTGCATGTATTCGCCAGTGCGGAATACACCGAAGTAGTTCTGCATGCAGCTTTGCAGTTCTTTACGCAGGGTTGCCACGTCTTCGCCGTCAGTACGCGAGTTCAGGCCGTCCAGACGTGCCAGCGCAGCGTCGATATCGGACTGGCGTGGGCGCGCATAATCGACGCCTTCTTTGAGGGTCTGCTCAAGGAACAGGCCGGCAGCACGACCGAACACCACCAGGTCGAGCAACGAGTTACCGCCCAGACGGTTGGCACCGTGAACCGATACGCACGCCACTTCACCCACTGCGAACAGGCCAGGAATGATCTGGTCGTTGCCGTCGGCGTCCTGAGTGATTGCCTGACCATGAATGTTGGTGGCAACGCCGCCCATCATGTAGTGGCAAGTTGGAACTACTGGAACCGGAGCCAGTACCGGGTCAACGTGAGCGAACGTCTTGGACAGTTCGCAGATGCCTGGCAGACGGCTGTGCAGAACTTCTTCACCGAGGTGATCGAGTTTCAACATGACGTGGTCGCCATCCGGACCGCAGCCGTTGCCCGCGATGATTTCTTTAACCATCGAGCGAGCCACAACGTCACGACCAGCAAGGTCTTTAGCGTTCGGCGCATAGCGCTCCATGAAACGCTCGCCATGCTTGTTGATCAGGTATCCACCTTCACCACGGCAACCTTCGGTAACCAGTACACCGGCGCCGGCAATACCGGTTGGGTGGAACTGCCACATTTCGATGTCTTGTACCGGCACGCCAGCACGCAGCGCCATGCCAATACCGTCACCGGTGTTGATCAAGGCGTTGGTGGTCGAGGAGTAGATACGGCCTGCACCGCCCGTCGCCAATACGGTGGCGTTGGCACGAACGTACGAGGTTTCGCCGGTTTCGATGCAGATAACGATCATGCCGACAAAATCGCCAGCTTCGTTCTTCACCAGATCGACGCCGTAGTATTCGTTCAGGAATACGGTGCCGGCCTTCAGGTTGGCTTGATAAAGGGTGTGCAACAGCGCGTGACCGGTACGGTCAGCCGCAGCGCAAGTCCGTGCAGCCTGGCCGCCTTTACCGAAGTCCTTGGACTGACCGCCGAAAGGACGCTGGTAGATGCGGCCTTGCTCGGTACGGGAGAATGGCAGACCCATGTGCTCCAGCTCGAATACGGCTTCAGGGCCTACGGAACACATGTATTCGATAGCGTCCTGGTCACCGATATAGTCGGAGCCCTTGACGGTGTCGTACATGTGCCAGCGCCAGTCATCGTTTGGATCGGCAGAGGCGATTGCGCAGGTGATGCCACCCTGAGCCGAAACGGTGTGGGAGCGGGTCGGGAAGACCTTGGTGATTACAGCAGTCTTGTGACCGCCTTGTGCCAGCTGCAAAGCAGCGCGCATGCCAGCACCGCCGCCGCCAATAATAATGGCGTCGAACGAAAGTGTATTAACTGTGTTAGCCATGAATCAGATACCCCAAAGAATCTGCACACCCCAGACGAAGTAAGCGAACATTGCAACGCCGCAAACTGCCTGGAAGAGGAAACGTACTGCGGTCGCGGACTTGCCCAGCGCCATTGGCGTCAGGTAGTCGGTCGCGATGGTCCACATGCCGACCCAGGCGTGAGCGCCGAGTGCAACAAGGGCCAGCAGGCTGAAGATACGCATCCAGTTGCTTGCAAACAGCTCATGCCATTGGGCGTAGCCAATGCCAGGGTTCGCAACGAGGTATCCGATCAGGAAAATGAAGTAAGCCGCTAGAACGACCGCAGACACACGCTGTGCCATCCAGTCATAGAGGCCCGAACGCGATAGGTTCGTAACGCTGGTTACCATATCCAAACTCCTGCCAGAACGATCATCACCACGGAAATGACGATGACAATTTTCGAGCCCAGCTTGCCGCCTTCCAGCGTCTCACCGATACCCATGTCCATGATCAAATGGCGAATACCTGCCACCAGGTGATACAGCAAGGCAGATAGCAGCCCCCACGCAACGAATTTGGCCAGCGGACTGGTCAAGCACGCCTTCACCTCGGCAAAACCTTCTTCCGAACCCAGGGATTTGCTCAATGCATAAAGCATGATGCCCAGGCCAAGAAACAGAATGATGCCCGATACACGGTGCAGGAATGACGTAACGCCGGTGATGGGGAGTTTGATGGTCCTTAGGTCTAGGTTTACAGGTCGTTGGCTATTCACGGCTTTTTTCACACTGAAGAGCCCCTAACAATCAGGGCAAGTTTGTTGGGATGCGCACTGGTCAGGTACCCACCACCCGGGGAGTGACGACCCCCATCTAAACAGGCCCTAAAGCCTCTGGCGGTCGGCTGCCGAGTATAGACAGTTGGCTTACTAATGACAACGCAATCACCTGCCTCTAATAGCGCATTGCGCTCAGGCTATAAAAGGCGTAAACGGCAGGGATAATCGCTAAAAAACACACCTCAAAGCCTTGTACAGCAAGACTTTAGGCAAATTGACATTCAAATTTATCTCACTATAGTGGTGCGGGCCCTGCGTGGGGGGTCTGTCTGATGATTTCAAGCATAAATAGGAGGCCACATGGCTGACAAAAAAGCGCAGTTGATCATCGAGGGCGCAGCCCCCGTCGAGCTGCCCATTTTAACTGGCACCGTGGGTCCCGATGTAATCGATGTGCGAGGCCTGACGGCCACGGGCCGGTTCACATTTGACCCTGGCTTCATGTCGACCGCGTCTTGCGAGTCGAAGATCACCTATATTGATGGTGACAACGGTATCCTGCTGCACCGCGGCTACCCGATTGAACAGCTGGCCGAACACTCTGACTATCTTGAGACCGCTTATCTACTGCTCAACGGCGAACTGCCGACCGCAGAGCAGAAAGCTCAATTTGTCAGCACCGTAAAGAACCACACCATGGTTCACGAGCAGTTGAAGACCTTCTTCAACGGCTTCCGTCGTGATGCCCACCCTATGGCAGTCATGTGCGGTGTAGTCGGCGCCCTCTCGGCCTTCTACCACGACTCTCTGGACATCAATAACCCGCAGCATCGCGAAATTTCCGCGATCCGTCTGGTTGCCAAGATGCCGACCCTGGCAGCGATGGTTTACAAGTACTCCATGGGCCAACCCATGATGTACCCGCGTAACGACCTGACTTACGCCGAAAACTTCCTGCACATGATGTTCAACACCCCGTGCGAGATCAAACCGATCAGCCCGGTACTGGCCAAGGCCATGGATAAGATCTTTATCCTGCACGCCGACCACGAACAGAATGCGTCAACCTCTACCGTGCGTCTGGCAGGCTCTTCGGGTGCCAACCCGTTCGCCTGTATTGCGGCGGGCATCGCTGCACTGTGGGGCCCTGCCCACGGCGGCGCCAACGAAGCCGTGCTGACCATGCTCGACGAAATTGGCGATGTGTCCAACATCGACAAATTCATCGCCAAGGCCAAGGACAAAAACGATCCATTCAAGCTGATGGGCTTCGGTCACCGGGTTTACAAAAACCGCGACCCGCGCGCCACGGTCATGAAGAAGACGTGCGACGAAGTCCTCAAAGAGTTGGGCATTCAGAACGATCCGCAACTCGAACTGGCCATGCGCCTGGAAGAGATCGCCCTGACCGACCCGTACTTCATCGAACGCTCGCTGTACCCGAACGTCGACTTCTACTCGGGGATCATCCTCAAGGCGATCGGCATTCCAACCAGCATGTTCACCGTGATCTTCGCCCTGTCGCGCACTGTCGGCTGGATCTCGCACTGGAAAGAAATGCTCTCCAGCCCGTACAAGATTGGCCGTCCGCGCCAGCTGTACACCGGCTACGAGCAGCGTGACCTGACCAACCTGGAAGACCGCAAGTAAGGCCTGTCATTGCACGACAGTGTCTTAGCTGCACCGAATACGGCCTCTATCTAATAGAGGCCGTATTTTTTTGTGCCCACAAACACCAAACCCATTTCCTAGCAGTTGCCAAGCTCCGCGAGGCTACGTCCGATGGCAAAGCCATCGTAAATGCCAAGCGAGGTTGAACTGACACACCACTGCGCATGACTTTGCGACTGCTACGGGATTTGTGCGTGCCGCAGATGTCGGGGCCAATAAAAAATCCCCCTGCCTCACGACAGGGGGATTGTTTTAAGCAAGCTGTCTAGCGCGGATTAATGATCCACCGCCCCGCTCGCCCCCAACCCTGTCTGGGAACGTACAAACTGCGGGAAGAACAGTGCCCGCTCTTTCTCGGCCGACTTGGACTTGTCAGTAATCGAGAAGAACCAGATACCCACAAACGCAATGATCATTGAGAAAAGTGCCGGGTACTCGTAAGGGAAGATGGCTTTTTCATGATGAAGGATCTGCACCCAAATGGTTGGGCCAAGGATCATCAAGCCAACAGCACTGATCAGACCCAGCCAGCCGCCAATCATGGCCCCTCGCGTGGTCAGGTTTTTCCAGTACATGGAAAGCAGCAGTACCGGGAAGTTGCAGCTGGCCGCAATCGAGAACGCCAAGCCAACCATGAACGCGATGTTCTGGCTTTCGAACAGAATACCCAGGCCAATCGCCAACACGCCCAGCGCGATGGTGGTGATCTTCGAGACGCGAATCTCGTCCTTGTCGTTCGCCTTGCCCTTCTTGATGACGCTGGCATACAAGTCGTGAGACACCGCCGAGGCGCCCGCCAATGTAAGGCCCGCAACGACTGCCAGAATGGTGGCAAACGCGACCGCCGAGATAAAGCCCAGGAAGATACTGCCACCCACCGCGTCAGCCAAATGCACCGCCGCCATGTTATTACCGCCCAACAAGGCGCCAGCAGCGTCTTTGAAAGCCGGGTTGGTGCTGACCAGGATGATTGCACCAAAACCAATAATGAACGTCAGGATGTAGAAGTAACCAATGAAGCCAGTCGCATAGAACACGCTCTTACGGGCTTCTTTAGCGTCGCTCACCGTGAAGAAGCGCATCAGAATGTGCGGCAGGCCAGCCGTACCAAACATCAGTGCAAGGCCGAGGGAGAAGGCAGAAATCGGGTCTTTGACCAAACCGCCCGGGCTCATGATCGCTTCACCTTTAGGGTGAATCTGCACCGCTTCAGCAAACAATGCGTTGAAGTCGAAGTTGACGTGCTTCATTACCATGACAGCCATGAAGGTTGCGCCCGACAACAACAGCACCGCCTTGATGATCTGTACCCACGTAGTGGCCAGCATGCCGCCAAACAGCACGTACAGGCACATCAGGATGCCGACCAGAATGACCGCAACGTGATAATCCAGACCAAAGAGCAATTGGATCAGCTTGCCTGCACCGACCATTTGCGCGATCAGGTAAAACGCCACCACCACCAACGAACCGCAGGCAGACAAGGAGCGGATCTGAGTCTGACCCAACCGGTACGAGGCCACGTCAGCAAACGTGTACTTGCCCAAGTTGCGCAAACGCTCTGCGATCAAGAACAAAATGATGGGCCAGCCCACCAGAAAGCCGATCGAGTAGATCAGGCCATCGTAGCCAGAGGTGTACACCAGCGCGGAAATACCCAGAAAAGACGCCGCAGACATATAGTCGCCCGCAATCGCCAGACCATTCTGAAAGCCTGTGATCTTACCGCCCGCTGCGTAGTAGTCCGCTGCCGACTTATTGCGCTTGGAAGCCCAATAGGTAATACACAGGGTCGCCCCCACAAAGACGACGAACATAATGATCGCCGACACGTTGAGCGGTTGTTTTTGAACTTCACCGGTCAAGGCATCGGCTGCCCAGACGCCGGAAGACAAGGCTGCAAGGCCCAATGTTGCCAATAGACGCCGGATCATTGCGCAGCCTCCTTGAGAATTGCGTTGTTCAGGTCGTCAAATTCGCCATTGGCCCGGTGCACATAGATACCGGTCAGTATAAAAGCCGAAATAATCAGCCCCACACCAATCGGAATCCCCCAGGTGATAGACGAATCGGGGCTCAGTTTCGCCCCCATGATGTGCGACCCGTAGGCAATTAACAGGATAAAAGCGGCGTACAAGCCAAGCATGATCGCCGATAGAATCCAGGCGAAACGCTCTCTTTTCTTAACCAGCTCCTTGAAACGCGGGCTGTTTTGAATCTTGAGGTAAATGCTGTCGTTCATTATTTTTGTCCTCGCAGCACAGATGAGATGGAACGTTTTCACTATTAGGGGGCTTCAATTTCTAAGCCAGACGACTTTAGTAGTAGAACCCTCAATCTGCTGTAGCCCCCGGTTTATCTAGCCTGCAAGGATAACGACATCAATTTGCCAGCCTATAAATGAAAAAACCGCCGGGCAATATCGCCGGGCGGTTCTGGGGGCTGCGAGCTAGACACTTCAGCGGTTTTTACTGGACCCACTCAGCCACGCGCTCAGGGTGCTTTGCCACCCACTCTCTGGCAGCAACATCAGGCTTGGCTCCTTCCTGAATCGCCAACATGACCTCGCCAATTTCGTCCTTTGAGTTCCAGTGGAATTTTTTCAGGAAGGCCGCCACTTCAGGCGCTTTGGTGCCCAATGCTGTGCTGCCAATGCTATTAACTGTCTCCGCGGCGCCATACACGCCTTTGGGGTCATCCAGAAAGCGCAGCTTCCATTTGGCAAACATCCAGTGCGGCACCCACCCCGTGACCACAATCGGCTCTTGCTTGGCATACGCGCGCCCCAGTTGCGAAGTCATGGCCGCGCCAGAACTGGCCTGCAATTTATAGCCCAGACCGTAATCCTTGATGGCCTCATCCGTTTTGAGCATCACCCCTGACCCGGCATCAATTCCGACGATTTTTTGCTGGAAGCCACTGTCATCTTTCAGATCCGCGATGGAGGTGGCCTTCACGTACTCAGGCACAATCAGACCGATTTTGGCGTCTTTAAAGTTGGGACCATAATCCACCACTTTGTCCTTGTTCTTGGCCCAATACTCGCCATGCGTGACAGGCAACCAGGCGGACAACATGGCGTCCAGCTTACCCGTGGCCACGCCCTGCCACATGATGCCCGTTGCGACCGGCATCAACTTGACCTCATACCCCAACTTTTGTTTGATCACTTCAGCGGCCACATGAGTCGTTGCCACGCTGTCAGACCAGCCGTCCACATACCCAATGGTCAACGTCGGTTTGGTTTGCGCGCTGGCCAACCCCGCACTCATCGCCAGCACTACAGCAGCCCCCACACTCAAGAGTCGTCGCATGCTCATCACTGATTCCTCACTGTGTCGGGCCCGACGAGTGCCGGACCGCCCGAACCCACACCTTGATCATCAACGCCCCGGTACGATCGACCTGCTCTGACGACGACATCAAGGCAGCCGCAAGCGACATCACGCGTAGACGTAACAAAATTATTCACAAGCGCTGAGCACACTCAATTGCAGGTAAGATGCGCGGCTTTGCTCCTATACGGCCTGCCCATGTCCGCGACTGCCCGCTTTCCAGCCCTGCCCTACCTCTTCGCCTGTCTACTTAGCCTGTTTGCAGTTGCCGGCTTCTGGTACGGCCTGGGCCAACCCGTCCTGTTGCCCGACGCGGCCACTGCGACACACAAACTGCAATGTGCCTCCTACACCCCGTTCGACAAAGATCAATCGCCCTTCGACCAACCGTTCGTGCCGCGCATTGAGCGCATGGATGCAGACCTGGCGTTACTCGCCACGCGCTTTCAGTGCATTCGCACCTACTCGCAGGCCGGGCTGGAGGCATTACCCGAGCTGGCCCGCAAGCACGGGCTCAAGTTGATGATCGGCGCCTGGGTAAGCCCGGACCCGATAGCGACCGCCGCAGAGGTCAAGGCGCTCATTGCATCGGCCAATGCCAACCCCGACGTCGTCAGTGCCGTGATCGTGGGTAACGAGGCCCTGCTGCGTAAAGAAATCACTGCCCCGCAACTGGTCACACTGATCGAGCAGGTAAAGCATCAAATCAAACAACCGGTGACGTACGCAGACGTATGGGAGTTCTGGTTACAACACCCTGAAATCGCACCTGCGGTGGATTTTCTGACCATTCACCTGCTGCCTTACTGGGAAGATGACCCGGCAGGCGTCGACCAAGCCGTGAAACACGTTGAACAGATCCGTGAAGTCTTCGGCAGCAAATTCGCCCCTAAAGACATCCTGATTGGTGAGACCGGCTGGCCCAGCGAAGGCCGACAGCGCGAAACAGCCCTGCCAAGTCGCGTCAACGAAGCCAAGTTCATTCGCGGCTTTGTCACCCTGGCCGAACAAAACGGCTGGAAGTACAACCTGATCGAAGCCTTTGACCAGCCCTGGAAACGTGGCAGCGAAGGAGCAGTAGGTGGCTACTGGGGGTTGTTTGACGCTGACCGCCAGGACAAAGGCATTCTGGCCGGGCCGGTCTCCAACTTGCCGCATTGGCCCGTTTGGCTCGGCTTGGGTACAGCCCTGCTCCTCGCCACCCTGCTGATTGGCGGGCGCGTTCGCAGCACGCGTGCAGCGTTGTTGTTGCCCGCACTGGGCGCAGTGTCAGGGTGCACGATCATTGCCTGGGCTGAACTGGCCTCCGTCACCAGCCGCTTTGCCGGGGAATGGGTGTGGGCCGGGGCACTCTTGGCCTTGAACCTGATTGTGATGACCCATGCGGCACTGGCCTTGGGTCAAAAAGAGGGGTGGCGCGAGCGCCTGTTCAATCACCTGGAACGCCGTGCGGGCTGGTGGTTGGCTGCTGCCGGATTTGCCGGGGCGGTGATGATGCTGGGGCTGGTGTTTGAACCGCGCTACCGCAGCTTCCCCAGTGCAGCCTTGTTGCTGCCCGCGCTGGTTTACCTGCTGCGCCCCGTGTGCGGACCACGGCGTGAGTTTGGCTTGCTGGCGTTTATCATCGGCGCTGGCATTCCGTTACAGCTGTATCGCGAAGGAGTGAGCAACGAACAGGCATGGGGGTGGGCGCTGGTTAGTCTGCTGCTGGTACTCGCTTTGTGGCGCAGCATACGCACTCGCTGAACGAGGCTCGAGCAGGCCGCGGCTACTCACTCAGTAGCCGCTGCGCCAGACACATCAGGTGCAGCGGTCTCGGCCTGCTCCCCGGCCACTGCAACTGGCCCTCCTCAAACTGTGCGCGCTCTTACCAGCCGCAGCCCCGCAATCACCACTGCAAACACGGCCAGACTGGCGTTATACAACGCCAGTGCAGGCAACCCGAATGCCAACGCCACAACCGCCAGTGCACTGCCAACGCGCCCGCGTACAAAAAACGCCACCACTGCGACTGCCACGGCAACCCAACCCATCGCCCTGAAGTGGATCAACCACCCCAGGTTGGCGCGCAACTGACACTCCCAACGTGTTGCTTCTGCCACGCACGTGCCTACCCACTGCGCATCTTCCATCAGGCCATAACGCAGGCCATAGCCGGCCGCCAGCCATACAGGCAAAGCAATTAGAAGCAATATAAATGGCAAACGAGGACGCATAACAACTCCGATAAGCAAAAGCGGCGCCCAGCTTAATCGCACTTATGGGCTATGCAAGCCTTGCAATCAGATATCTGTTCACTAAAGTCATTCAACGTGTATCTTGCGATAGCTAATTGCCTGCCTGCGACAACTTGGGGATTTATTTAGGGGTGCACCACGGCACTTCGACGTCAGCCCTGTGGTCATAGCCTGCGAATCTTCTCCGCACCTTCTCTAGGGATAGCCTTCATGCTTCGTTCTCTGCCCCTCGTCGCCCTTCTGGGCGGCCTATTACTGAGTGCGTCCGCGCAGGCGGTCGATGTCGACCCCGCCACCTATGGCTACCCGATTACTAATCCGTTTGAAGCCACCATCGCGACAACACCACCGCAGATGCGCCCCTATCTGCCGAGCGAAGATGACATCCGTCAATCGGACTACAGCCTGACGATGCGCCCTGAACGTGAGTTCACGCTGCCGGCCAACTTTTGGGCGGTAAAAAAACTCTCCTACCGCATGGCCAGGCAAGATCATCCGGCCCCTCTGATCTTCCTGATCGCAGGCACCGGTGCGCCCTATGACAGCAGCCTCAACGAATTCCTGAAAAAGCTGTTTTACCAGGCCGGTTATCACGTAGTGCAGCTGTCATCGCCCACCAGCTATGACTTTATGAGCGCAGCCTCACGCTATGCCACCCCCGGTATCAGCCAATACGACGCCGAAGATTTGTATCGCGTGATGCAGGCCATTCGCGCGCAGCAGGCCGACGTGCCCGTCACCGACTATTACCTCAGCGGGTATAGCCTTGGCGCGCTGAATGCCGCCTTTGTCAGCCACTTGGATGAAACCCGTAAAAGCTTCAACTTCAAAAAAGTGCTGATGCTCAACCCGCCAGTCAACCTGTACACCTCCATCAGCAACCTCGACAAACTGGTGCAAACAGAAGTTAAAGGCATCAACAACAGCACCACGTTCTACGAGCTGGTGTTGAACAAACTGACCGAGTACTTCAAGCAAAAAGGCTATGTCGACCTCAACGCAGCGCTGGTGTACGACATCCAGAACTCCAAAGAACGACTGACCAACGAACAAATGGCGATGCTGATCGGCACTATGTTCCGTTTCTCGTCGGCCGACATCGTGTTCACCTCGGACTTGATCAACCGCCGCGGTCTGATTACCCCGCCCAACTACCCGATCACCGAAGGCACCAGCCTGACGCCTTTCCTCAAGCGCTCCTTGCAGTGCGACTTTGACTGTTACCTGACCGAGCAAGTCATCCCGATGTGGCGCGCCCGCACCGATGGCGGCAGCCTGTTGCAACTGATCGATCAGGTCAGCCTGTACGCCCTCAAGGACTACCTGAAAAACAGCCCGAAGATCGCGGTCATGCACAATGCCGACGACATCATCCTCGGCCCTGGCGATTTGGGCTTTTTGCGTGAAACGTTCGGCAATCGCCTGACGGTGTACCCGTATGGTGGCCATTGCGGCAACCTCAACTACCGTGTCAACGCTGACGCTATGCTGGAGTTCTTCCGTGGCTAAACATCTATTACTGGCTGCCGCTCTACTGAGCGCCGGCGTCGCCCAAGCGGACAACAGCAAAGCACAGACCGAACGCACAGTAGATGCCGATGGCTTCACTGAGCCATTGAAGCTGCTCAAATTCAACCCGGGGCTGGATCAGCGAGAATTCGAACGCGCCACCATGAACGCCTTGAGCGTTTATGACCCGCTGGAGTCGGTCAACCGCCGCATCTACCACTTCAACTACCGGTTCGATCAATGGGTGTTCCTACCGGTGGTCAACGGCTACCGCTACGTGACCCCCAGTTTCCTGCGCACCGGCGTCAGCAACTTTTTCAACAACCTGGGTGATGTGCCCAACCTGTTCAATAGTCTGCTGCAACTCAAGGGCCATCGTTCACTGGAAACCACCGGGCGCCTGCTGCTGAACACCACACTGGGCGTAGCCGGTTTGTGGGACCCGGCCACGGCCATGGGGCTGCCACGCCAGAGCGAAGACTTCGGGCAAACCCTGGGCTTCTATGGCGTGCCCGGCGGCGCGTACTTGATGCTGCCGATTCTGGGGCCATCCAACCTGCGAGACACCACCGGCCTGGTGGTCGACTACGGCGCGAACCAGGAAATCAACTTCCTCAACGTGCCCCACGAAAGCACCCGCCACCCGGAAATCTGGGTGCTGGGCGCAGTCGACAAGCGCTACAACACCAGCTTCCGCTATGGCCAGTTCGACTCGCCGTTTGAATACGACAAGCTGCGCTACATCTATACAGAAGCGCGAAAACTGCAAATCGCCGAGTAAACCTCTCCCCTCCGGGCTGCGCTGCCTGCGCGCAGCCCGACGGCTAAATCCGCAGAAACGTGCACAACTGTTTGCGTTTGGCCAAAGCATCCATGCGCCCCAGCGCGATCAACTCGCGGCAATATCCCGCTTCGAACAACAAATAACTCAACACCCCCGCGCCACTGGTTTTAGTCGCTCCCGGCCCACGTAAAAACAGGCGTAGCGCCGCAGGCAACTCATGTCGGTGACGTGCGGCAATTTCGTCAATGGGCTGGCTCGGTGCAATCACCAGTACCTCCACCGGAGACAAACCCAAGTGGTCGGTTTGCCGAGGCAGCACGCGACTGAAGTGATTCAAACGCTCCAGCAGTTCGATATCACTCTCAAGGCTGTCGATAAACGTGCTGTTGAGCATGTGACCGCCTATCTGTGCCAACGTCGGTTGCTGCGCACTGAACTGACGTAGCTGGCTGTCTTGCGCATCTGGCCCGCGCGGGTTGCCACTGACCCCGACTACCAACACGCGGTTGGCGCCCAGATGCAGCGCAGGACTGATGGGGGCAGACTGACGGACCGCGCCATCACCGAAATACTCTTCGCCAATTTTGACCGGGGCAAACAACAAGGGGATGGCTGAACTGGCCAGTAAATGCTCAATCGTCAATGGCGTCGGCATTCCGATCCTGCGATGGCGTAACCAGCCGTCGATTGCGCCCTTACCCTCGTAGAACGTCACCGCCTGGCCCGATGAATAGCCGAACGCGGTGACCGCCACCGCACGCAGTTGCTGCGCCTCAATCGCTTGGTTGATGCCCGAAAAATTGATTTTGTCGCTGAGCAGCTCGCGCAGAGGTGAACTGTTGAGCAGCGCCACCGGCACCTGCGAGCCAAGCCCCAGCAGGCTATGGCCCACAAAACGACTGGCCTGGCGCATCACCCCCGGCCAGTCGCTGCGCAGCACGCGACGGCTTTCAAACGCCTGCCAGAACGCGGTCAAATGCTCCACCGCACTGGCAAAGTTCATTGCACCGCTGGCCAGGCTGACCGCATTGATAGCACCGGCGGAGGTGCCGACAATCACCGGAAATGGATTAGCCGCACCCTCAGGCAGCAACTCGGCAATCGCGGCCAGCACGCCCACCTGGTAGGCCGCGCGCGCACCACCCCCGGAAAGAATCAGACCTGTGACCGCCTGCGTGGCACTCAACGCAGCACTCCGAAGAGGCGATCACCCTCAGCGGCGTTTGTCGTACAACTTCGGCTCGCCCGGTGGACGTGTTTTGAACCGACGATGCGCCCACAGGTACTGCTCGGGGCACTCGCGGATAGCCCGCTCGACCCACTGATTGATGCGCAAGCAGTCCGCCTCATCGCTTTCTCCAGGGAAATCCTTCATCGGCGGATGAATCACCAACGTGTAACCACTGCCATCCGCCAGTCGTTGTTGAGTAAAGGGCACAACCAGCGCTTTGCCCAACTTGGCAAACTTGCTGGTCGCCGTGACAGTCGCCGCCTGAATACCGAATAGCGGCACGAAAATACTTTGCTTGGCGCCGTAGTCCTGGTCAGGTGCGTACCAGATCGCCCGCCCGGAGCGCAGCAATTTGAGCATGCCGCGCACGTCGTCGCGCTCCACGGCCAATGAATCCAGATTGTGCCGCTCACGGCCTCGACGCTGAATAAAGTCGAACAGCGGGTTGCCATGCTCGCGGTACATGCCGTCGATGGTGTGCTTCTGACCGAGCAAGGCGGCGCCAATTTCCAGCGTGGTGAAGTGGAACGCCATCAAGATCACGCCCCGGCCTTCCAGTTGCGCCTGCTTGAGGTGCTCCAGCCCTTCTATATGGGCGAGCTTGGCCAAACGTGGTTTGGACCACCACCAGCTCATGGCCATTTCAAAAAAGGCGATGCCGGTGGAGGCGAAGTTTTCTTTCAACAGGTGTTTGCGCTCGGCCGCGCACTTGTCGGGAAAACACAGTTCGAGGTTACGCGCGGCAATACGTCGACGGTCACCGGCCACACGGTACATGAGCGCACCCAGCGCGCGACCGTTACACAGTTGTAACCGGTAGGGCAGTTGAACCACCAGCCAGAGCACGCCCAGGCCGAGCCAAAGCAGCCAAAAACGCGGGTGAAAAAAAGTGGCACGAAAACGCGGGCGATCCATTAATGATTCCGGACAGACACAAGGGCCGGGCATTCTACATCGTTAGACCCCGCTTGCGGCTGGCGGGCGTTCTCGTTATAAGTCTCAGCACTTTAAGTGACAAGCCGCATTAAGCCGACCATGAGCCAAACCGAATCGCTAGACCAAGCCCCTGTGTTCCAGCTTAAGGGCAGTATGCTCGCCATCACGGTGCTGGAACTGGCCAAAAACAACCTTGAAGCCCTTGATCGCCAACTGGCCGCCAAGGTGGCTCAAGCACCCAATTTTTTCAGCAACACACCGCTCGTGCTGGCTCTGGACAAAATGCCCGCAGGCGAAGGCGCCATTGATTTGCCCGGCCTGATGCGCGTGTGCCGCCAACATGGCCTGCGCACCCTGGCGATCCGTGCCAGCCGCATTGAAGACATTGCCGCCGCCATCGCTATCGACCTGCCAGTGCTGCCGCCCTCCGGTGCACGTGAACGGCCGATTGAACCGGTTGAAGCCCAGGTCAAGAAAAAGCCCGAAAAACCGCCCGAGCCCGTGATCAAGCCGACCAAAATCATTACCACCCCGGTACGCGGTGGGCAGACGGTGTACGCCGAAGGCGGCGACCTTGTGGTGATGGCGGCCGTCAGCCCCGGTGCGGAACTTATGGCCGATGGCAACATCCATGTGTACGGGCCTATGCGCGGTCGCGCACTGGCCGGACATAAAGGCAACACCAAGGCGCGGATTTTCTGTCAGCAGCTGAGCGCCGAGCTGGTGTCGATTGCCGGCAAGTACAAAGTATCCGAAGACCTGCGCCGCGATCCGCTGTGGGGCGCAGGGGTTCAAATCAGTCTGTCAAGTGACATGTTGAACATCACCCGTCTTTAACGGATACTCTCGCCATTTTCCAACCGTCTCAAAAGCGCAGAGAAAACAGTTTAAATCTTGTAGGAAGTACGTAATCAGGCGGTATTGACTGCACGTCAGTGTTAGCCCGAACGACAACCCGCCAGGCCTGTTCACCTGCCGTCGTTAATAGAGATGTTATTCAGGGGCTAAAAAGTCCTTTTTCCTTAGGGGTGAAACACCTTGGCCAAGATTCTCGTGGTTACATCCGGCAAGGGTGGTGTGGGTAAGACCACCACCAGCGCCGCTATCGGTACCGGCCTCGCACTGCGCGGTCACAAAACAGTCATCGTCGATTTCGACGTTGGCCTGCGTAACCTGGACTTGATCATGGGCTGCGAGCGCCGCGTGGTGTATGACTTCGTTAACGTGGTCAATGGCGAAGCCAACCTGCAACAGGCACTGATCAAAGACAAGCGCCTGGAAAACCTGTACGTGCTGGCCGCCAGCCAGACCCGTGACAAAGATGCGCTGACCAAAGAAGGCGTCGAAAAAGTTCTGATGGAACTTAAAGAAACCTTCGACTTCGTGGTCTGCGACTCCCCGGCCGGCATCGAAACCGGTGCTCACCTGGCCATGTACTTCGCCGATGAAGCGATTGTCGTGACCAACCCGGAAGTGTCCTCGGTACGTGACTCCGACCGGATGCTGGGCCTGCTGGCGAGCAAGTCGCGTCGCGCCGAGCTGGGTGAAGACCCAATCAAAGAACACCTGCTGCTGACCCGCTACAACCCTGAGCGCGTCAGTAAAGGCGAGATGCTGGGCGTTGAAGACGTCAAAGAAATTCTGGCCGTGGCCCTGCTGGGCGTGATTCCGGAATCTCAGGCCGTGCTCAAGGCTTCCAACCAGGGCGTGCCCGTGATCCTTGATGATCAAAGCGACGCCGGTCAGGCCTACAGCGATGCGGTTGATCGCTTGCTGGGCAAAACCGTTGAGCATCGTTTCCTCGATGCACAGAAGAAGGGATTCTTCGAGCGCCTGTTTGGAGGCAACTAAGCAATGAATATTTTTGACTTCTTTCGTACAAGGAAATCACCCACCACGGCGTCGGTGGCGAAAGAGCGTCTACAGATCATCGTGGCGCATGAACGCGGCCAGCGCAGTACGCCGGATTACCTGCCAGCTCTGCAAAAAGAACTGGTCGCAGTGATCCGCAAGTACGTCAACATCGAGTCTGATCAAGTTCAAATTGCCCTTGAAAACGAAGGCAGCTGCTCGATCCTGGAACTCAATATCACCCTGCCAGATCGTTAATCAATCCGGCTGACACCACGGCGACCTGGGCGCCTTCTCTTATAAGAAGGCTCCCACGTCGCCGTTGGCGTTTCTCATGAGGCTGTTTTAATGCCGTTGTCGAACATCCATATCATCCACGAGGACGCTGGTGTTCTTGTGGTCAACAAACCGACGTTGCTGCTGTCCGTGCCCGGCCGTGCAGATGACAACAAGGATTGCCTGATCACCCGCCTGCAAGAAAACGGCTACCCCGAAGCGCGGATCGTGCATCGGCTGGACTGGGAAACCTCCGGGATCATTTTGCTGGCGCGTGACGCCGACACCCACCGCGAACTGTCTCGTCAATTTCATGACCGCGAAACCGAAAAAGCCTACACCGCCTTGGCATGGGGCCAGCCAGAACTGGACAGCGGCAGCATTGATTTGCCACTGCGCTACGACCCGCCGACCAAGCCCCGGCATGTGGTGGATCACGAGTTCGGCAAAAATGCGCTGACGTTCTGGAAAGTACTGGAGCGCTGCGGGGATTATTGCCGGGTTGAACTGACGCCCATTACCGGGCGCTCGCACCAACTGCGCGTCCACATGCTGTCTATCGGCCATCCGCTGTTGGGTGACGGTCTGTATGCCCATGAGCAAGCGCTCGCGGCTTACCCGCGCCTGTGCCTGCACGCCAGCATGCTGAGTTTCACTCACCCGCAAACCGGTGAACGCTTGCGCTTCGAATGCCCCGCTCCGTTTTAAACCAGGCCCTGCCCGTTAGCGCGTGGACGGATAACACCTGTAGGCACTGACGAGTAAAACGAGGCTGTGATCGGCGCCAAAGCCGTCGTAAAACCGTTAAATCCGCTGTGTCAGCTGTACCGCAGTGATTTGGATTTACGGCCGCTTCGCGCCCGATCGCAGCCTGCGTACCTGGGCAGCGACTACAGGTTTCACGTTCATTTGAGGTCAATTCTTGCGACCAATGCGCTAAACTCGCGGCCTTGCTGTCTGGAGTAACTTATGCGCGAAGAGTTGAACCAAGGCCTGATCGACTTTCTCAAGGCCTCCCCTACCCCCTTTCATGCCACCGCCAGTCTGGTTCAGCGTCTGGAGGCCGCCGGTTATCAGCGCCTCGACGAACGCGAAACCTGGTTCACTGAAGCCAACGGGCGCTATTACGTCACTCGCAACGACTCCTCTATCGTTGCCTTCAAGCTGGGCCGCCACTCACCTTTGCACGGTGGTATTCGCATGGTCGGCGCGCACACAGACAGCCCCTGCCTGCGAGTCAAGCCTCAGCCCGAACTGCAACGTCAGGGTTTTTGGCAATTGGGCGTTGAGGTGTATGGCGGCGCGTTGCTCGCCCCCTGGTTTGACCGCGACCTGTCGCTGGCCGGGCGTGTCACCTTCCGCCGCGACGGCATGGTCGAAAGCCAACTGATTGACTTCAGAACGCCTATCGCCACCATTCCCAACCTGGCGATTCACCTCAATCGCGCCGCCAACGAAGGCTGGGCGATCAACCCGCAAACCGAGCTGCCACCGATTCTGGCGCAGGTCGCGGGCGATGAGCGGGTAGACTTTCGCGCCTTGCTGACCGACCAACTGGCGCGCGAGCACGGCCTGAATGCCGACGTGGTGCTCGATTTCGAGCTGAGCTTCTACGATACCCAAAGTGCCGCGGTGATTGGTCTGAACAGCGACTTCATTGCCGGGGCACGTCTGGACAACTTGCTGTCGTGCTACGCCGGTTTGCAAGCGCTGCTCAATACCGAAACCGATGAAACCTGCCTGTTTGTGGCCAACGACCACGAAGAAGTCGGCTCCTGTTCAGCCTGCGGCGCTGACGGCCCGATGCTGGAGCAAATCCTGCAACGCCTGCTGCCTGAAGGTGATGAGTTCGTACGCACCATTCAAAAATCGCTGCTGGTGTCTGCTGACAACGCTCACGGCGTACACCCCAACTACGCCGACAAGCACGACGCCAACCACGGTCCAAAGCTCAACGCAGGCCCGGTGATCAAGGTCAACAGCAACCAGCGTTACGCCACCAACAGCGAAACAGCCGGCTTCTTCCGTCACTTGTGCATGGCCGAAGAAGTGCCCGTGCAAAGCTTTGTGGTGCGCAGCGACATGGGATGTGGTTCGACCATCGGCCCGATTACCGCCAGCCACCTGGGTGTGCGCACAGTGGATATCGGCCTGCCGACATTTGCCATGCACTCCATTCGCGAACTGGCGGGCAGCCATGACCTGGCGCATCTGGTCAAAGTGTTAAGTGCGTTCTACGCCAGCCAGCAACTGCCTTAAAAAGCATTTCACTGCGCATGCTCTGGAGCACCGCAGCGGTGCTCCAGGCGAAAGGCTCAAATTTGATACACGTCACCGCAAAATTTTGTAAAGACGCCTAGACTTGAGCGCATTCATTCCTTCAGGTCCATAACAATGATTGAGATGTCTGCGTTCCACTCCATGATGATTCCCATTGTGTGCGGCATGCTGCTGCTGACCATCGGTTTCACCCTTCGCGAGCGAACCAGCGGCATCGGCGTCCTGATGATCTGGTGCGGCATGCTGCTGATTTTCGGCACCATCGTGTTCAAGATACTTGCCAAGCTGAACTCATAAACGTTTCGTTTCTTTTCGTAAAATCCAGCGATGATTGATTTCATGTGTGACAAGAAATGAATCATCGCTGGCCCTAGCGTACACTCGCTCAACCCGCTTCCTTTGAGGTTGATCGCCCTTGTTTCTTCGTCTGCTCGCCCTGCCCTATTTCCTGCTCGCTTGCGTGCTGACGCTGCTCCCCCTGGCCTCAGCCCAGGCCGTTGGCTTGCCCGGTTTGCTGGGCAGTTCGGATAAGTCCCAGGCCCAACCCGCCGAGCCGCTGGGCCAATCGCTGGACGAGGTGATCAAGAACCTTGAGAGCGACCAGCAACGCAGCAAACTGCTGGCCGACCTGAAAAAACTGCGCGATGCGACCAAAAAAGCCCAACCCGAGGCCGAGCTGGGAGTGCTCGGGTTGATTGGCAGCACGCTGGGTGATCTTGAAAAACAATTCACCGGCACGGACAGCCCGTCTTATCGTTGGGCACGGGAAATTGAACAAGCCCAGGACGAACTCAAAGCCCTGATGCTGCCCGCCAGTCAGTGGCTGCCGATCATCTTCGCCTTTGCCCTGATCATCATGCTGTGGAGCCTGCTGGCCGCCCTGCTGATTTGGGTCAGCCATCGGGTGCGCTTGCGTTTTGGCTTGAGTGAAGAGCTGCCGCAGCACCCCAAGGCGGTGGACATGCTGCGCTTTGCCTTGCGCAAACTGGGGCCGTGGCTGGTGGCCTTGATGATCACCGTGTACATGAGTTACTCGCTGCCGTCCTCGCTAGGCAAAGATCTGGCGATGGTGCTGGCCTACGCGCTGGTTATTGGCACCTGCTTTTCGGCGATTTGTGTGATCGCGTTCTCGCTGCTCGATGGCCCGCACCGCCATCGCGCGCTGCACATTCTGCGTCATCAGGCATTCCGCCCGTTGTGGTGGATCGGCAGTTTTGCAGCGTTCGGCGAAGCCCTCAGCGACCCGCGACTGGTGGCCACGCTGGGCGTGCATTTGGCCCATACCGCCGCGACGTTCGCCAATGTGATGGCAGCGCTGTCCACCGGGCTGTTTATCATCCGCTTCCGTCGACCGATTGCGCACCTGATCCGTAACCAGCCGTTATCGCGACGCCTGACCCGCCGCGCCTTGAGTGACACCATCGAGTTACTCGGTACTTACTGGTGGATCGCAGCATTGATTCTGGTGGGCATTTCGTTGGCCGCCACCTTCATTTCCGCTGGCGACACCAGCACCGCCTTGCGCCAATCGCTGATCTGCACCGTGCTGGTGGTGCTGTGCATGGTGATCAACGGGTTGGTGCGCCGACATGCGCACAAGCCTCAACGCGGGCACAAACGTCACGCGCTGTATTCGGAGCGCCTCAAGAGCTTTGTCTACACTCTGGCGCATCTGGTGGTGTGGCTGGTGTTCATTGAATTGGGGTTGCGGGTGTGGGGCTTGTCGCTGATCCGCTTCACCGAAGGTGATGGCCATGAAATCACCGTCAAACTGTTTGGCCTGGGCGGCACGCTGTTATTTGCCTGGCTGATCTGGATTCTTGCCGACACCGCCATTCACCACGCCCTGACCCGCTCGCGCAAAGGGCTGGCGAATGCACGCGCGCAAACCATGATGCCGCTGATTCGCAACGTGCTGTTCGCGGCCATTTTTATCATTGCCCTGATCGTCGCCCTGGCCAACATGGGCATGAACGTAACGCCGCTGCTGGCCGGTGCCGGTGTGATCGGTCTGGCCATTGGTTTCGGTGCGCAATCGCTGGTTGCGGACTTGATTACCGGCCTGTTCATCATCATTGAAGACTCGCTGGCCATCGACGATTACGTGGACGTCGGCGGCCACCTCGGCACCGTTGAAGGGCTGACGATTCGCACCGTGCGTCTGCGCGATATCGACGGCATTGTGCACACCATCCCGTTCAGCGAAATCAAAAGCATCAAGAACTATTCCCGCGAGTTCGGCTACGCGATCTTTCGCGTGGCGATCCCGTACAACATGGAAATCGACGATGCGATCAAACTGATGCGTGACGTTGGGCAAAAAATGCGCACCGATCCGCTTCAGCGTCGCAACATTTGGTCGCCCCTGGAGATTCAGGGCGTGGAGAGCTTCGAGTCCGGCAGCGCGATTTTGCGTGCCCGCTTCAAGACCGCGCCGATCAAGCAATGGGAAGTGTCCCGCGCGTTTAACCTGTCGCTCAAACGGCATCTGGATGAGGCGGGGCTGGACTTGGCAACCCCGCGCTTGAGCGTGCAAGTCGTCACCGCGGGGAGTGGCATTTTGCAAAAGGATTAAAGACTACGCCGATCAGATTATTGCGCCAGTACGTCGACCCCGACGTGGATCGCGTCATGTCGCCAATACTCCAGGTCGCAATCAATCAGCCGCTCGTGCTGATCGTAGTTAACCCGCGCTATGCGCAGGCCGGGGCTGCCCGTTGACACCTTCAAGGTGGCGGCAGCTTGCCCAGGCAATGCCGTGGGCACGATTTCAAACTGCACCCGGCCATAGTGCAAATCGTAGTGCCGGGCATACAGTTCGGTGATTGACTGCGTGAGGTCGAACTCAAGAATCCGAGGGAAATATTGCGGGTTGAGATAGTGCTCGACATACAACACCCGTCGCCCATCAATGCACCGCCCGCGACAGATCTGAATCACGCTCGACAGTGCGGGCAACTTCAAGCGCTCACACACCGCGGCTGACGCAGGTTGCAGGCGCGCCGAAAGCACCTGCGTGGTGGCCACCCGGCCTTGAGCGCTGACCATCGCGTGAAAGTGACTGCGCTGCATCAAGTTGTAGGCCAGGCGCGGCGGTGAAATAAACCAGCCTCGGCGCTCCTCGCGGTACACCAACCCTTGCGCTTCTAACTGTAACAACGCCTCGCGCAGCGTCACGCGGGTCGTGGAGAACAGTTCGCTGAGTTTGCGCTCGGCCGGCAACTGACTGCCGCAGGCCAACAGGCCACATTCAATTTGTTCTTGCAGCGCGCGGCTGATCGCTGTCACCGCTTTGGGTGCACCTGTTTGCATCAACGTTACCTATCTGGACTAGTCCAGCACCAAACACGGGCCAGCGCGCTGTTCAATAGCCGCGCCGTGAGACTGCCAAGCCTAGGCAGATCACATGACTGTTCGATGACACGCCTGGCCATCATGCCCCGACCCATGCGGCCAAAGCCCCTGAATCCGGGGCTTTCGGCATGGTCTACGCTTACCCGCAACAAGTACTGAAACCCCAACTGGGCCGTGTCTGGTGGAGGCCGACATTAAAGTGTCATACGTGCGCCTTAAATTGGCTCAGGTATTGCTGACCTAGACCAACCCACTGCAAAAAATCAATAAAACCCAGCGTGAAAACGCCCCAGGAGCTACGGATGAAACAGTTTTTTCTGGCATCACTGTTAGGTTCAAGCATTGCCCTGTGCACCACGGCCATGGCCGCTGACGTCGACTTGAAAACCCTCGAAGCAGCGGCCCGTGCCGAAGGCACTGTCAACAGCGTGGGCATGCCCGATGACTGGGCCAACTGGAAAGGCACGTGGGCAGACCTGAATAAGCTTTACGGCCTCAAACACATCGACACAGACATGAGTTCGGCACAAGAAGTGGCCAAGTTTGCGGCCGAAAAAGACAACGCCAGTGCCGATATCGGGGACGTGGGTGCAGCCTTCGGCCCGATCGCCGTGGCCAAAGGCGTCACCCAGCCGTACAAACCGACAACGTGGGAGCAAATCCCGGATTGGGCAAAAGACAAAGACGGCAACTGGGCATTGGCCTACACCGGCACCATTGCGTTTATCGTCAACAAAAAACTTTTGCACGGCTCCGAAGTGCCGACCACGTGGTCCGACCTCAAAACCGGCAAGTACAAAGTGTCCATCGGTGATGTCAGCACGGCGGCGCAAGCCACCAACGGCGTCTTGGCTGCCGCGATCGCCAATAAAGGTGATGAGACCAACATCCAGCCCGCGTTGTTGATGTTTGCCGACATCGCCAAACAAGGTCGCTTGTCACTGGCCAATCCGACCATCGCCACGATGGAAAAAGGTGAAGTGGAAGTCGGCGTGGTCTGGGATTTCAATGGCTTGAGCTACAAGGCAAAAATGGCTAACCCCGATGATTACGTGGTGCTGATCCCCTCCGATGGCTCGGTGATTTCGGGTTACACCACCCTCATCAATAAATACGCCAAGCACCCGAACGCGGCCAAGCTGACCCGCGAATTCATCTTCAGTGATGCGGGCCAGACCAACCTGGCGCGAGGCAATGCGCGGCCGATTCGCGCTGAACACCTCAAGCTGCCCGAAGACGTGCAAAAACAACTGCTGCCAAACGAGCAGTACAAGAACGTAACGCCGATCAAAGATGCCGCTGCCTGGGAGAAAACCTCCAAAGCCCTGCCGCAGCTGTGGCAAGAAGAAGTCATCATCAACATGCAATAACCCCGTAGAAGCTGCCGAGGCACGGAGGCGGCGATCTTTTTATTGAGCAAAAGATCGCCGCCTTCGCCAGCGCCTACGTGGCCGGGAAGCACCTGTCCCCCTGTTTGCGGAGTCGTACATGAAACACAACGTGATTCTGGTGATCCTCGACGGTTTGAATTACGAGGTCGCCCGCCATGCCATGGGCCATCTGCAGGCGTATGTAGGTGCCGAGCGCGCCGCCTTGTACAAGCTTACGTGTGAGTTACCTGCGCTATCGCGCCCGCTCTATGAGTGCATCCTCACGGGCGTGCCGCCCATCGAGAGCGGCATCGTGCACAACGCTGTTTCGCGCCTGTCCAACCAACGCAGCGTGTTCCATTACGCGCGTGAAGGCGGACTGAGCACCGCCGCCGCGGCCTATCACTGGGTGAGCGAGCTGTATAACCGCTCGCCATTTGTCATCGCGCGTGATCGTCACACTCAAGCGCCCGACCTGGCGATTCAATACGGGCATTTTTACTGGAGCGACCACTACCCCGACTCGCACCTGTTCGCAGATGCCGAACACCTGCGTACGCAGCACGCTCCCAATTTTTTACTGGTGCACCCGATGAACATCGACGATGCCGGTCACAAACACGGGCTGGACTCTGCGCAATACCGCAACAGTGCGCGCTCGGCCGACATCATTTTGGCCGACTACCTGCAAGGCTGGCTGCAGGCGGGTTACCAGGTTTTGGTCACCGCCGACCACGGCATGAACAACGATCGCTCGCACAATGGCTTGTTGGACGAAGAACGCCAGGTGCCGCTGTTTGTTCTGGGCGATGCGTTCAGTTTCAACCCGGATGTTGAGCCCAAACAAATCGAACTGTGCGGCACCGTGTGCGAGCTGCTGGGCGTTGCCCATGACAAACCGCTGTGCCGCGACCTGTTGAGGCCCGCCGTATGAGCCGAGGTAAATGGCTCGCGCTGTTGTGTCTGGTGCCCTTCGCGGTGTTTTTTATCGTGTTCCAGATCGCGCCGCTGGTGTGGGTGTTGATCCACAGCGTGCAATCGGAAGACAGCGGCTGGGGCCTGGCCAATTTCAGCAAGATTTTCAGCTCCAGGTTTTACTTGCAGGCGATCCAGCACAGTCTGGAGATCAGCTTTTGGTCCAGTGTGTTTGGCATTGTGATTGCCGTGCTCGGCAGCTATTCATTGCGCAAAGTGGATTCGCGCCTGCGCAATTTCGTTAACGCCTTCGCCAACATGACCAGTAACTTCTCCGGAGTGCCACTGGCGTTTGCGTTCATCATCCTGCTGGGGTTCAACGGCAGCATCACGATCATGCTCAAACAGGCGGGGATCATCGAGGATTTCAACCTTTACTCGAAAACCGGGCTGATCATTTTGTACACCTACTTTCAGATTCCACTGGGGGTGTTGCTGCTGTACCCCGCCTTCGATTCGCTGCGTGAAGACTGGCGCGAGTCAGCCTCCTTGCTGGGCGCCAACAGCTGGCAGTTCTGGCGCTTCATCGGTCTGCCCGTGCTGACCCCCGCCCTGCTCGGCACCTTCGTGATTTTGCTGGCCAATGCGCTGGGCGCTTATGCCACGGTGTACGCACTGACCACGGGTAACTTCAACGTGCTGCCGATTCGGATAGCCGCAATGGTGTCGGGTGACATCAGCCTGGACCCCAACATGGCCAGCGCTCTGGCGGTAATTCTGGTTGGGCTCATGACCTTGGTCACGCTGGTGCACCAGTGGCTGCTAAAGAGGACCTACCATGTCGCGCGCTGAATCTGCGTCGGGCAGTGTGTACCACCGCTGTGTGGTGTGGCTGTTGTTTCTCATCCTGCTGCTGCCGCTGCTCGGCACGCTGGTTTACTCCATTGCCAGCAGTTGGTCGGCGACCATTTTACCCAGCGGTTTCACCTTCAAGTGGTACAGCCAACTCTGGGGTGACCCGCGCTTTTTGACCGCCTTTGGCCAGTCGTTGCTGGTGTGTGTGGCCGCACTGGTGCTGTCGGTGGTGCTGATTTTGCCGCTGCTGTTTGTCGTGCATTACCACTTCCCCAAACTCGATGCGCTGATGAATATCCTGATCCTGCTGCCCTTCGCTGTGCCGCCGGTGGTGTCATCCGTGGGGTTACTGCAACTGTATGGCTCCGGCCCGCTGCAAATGGTCGGTACTCCGTGGATTTTGATCGGCTGTTACTTCACGGTGGCGTTGCCGTTCATGTACCGCGCCATCACCAACAACCTGCAAGCGATCAACCTGCGAGACCTGATGGATGCCGCGCAACTGCTGGGCGCCAATACGTGGCAAGCCGCATTTCTGGTGGTGCTGCCCAACCTGCGCAAAGGCTTGCTGGTGGCACTGTTGCTGTCGTTCTCATTCCTGTTCGGCGAGTTTGTATTCGCCAATATCTTGGTCGGCACCCGCTACGAAACCTTGCAGGTGTTCCTGAACAACATGCGCAACAGCAGCGGGCATTTCACCAGCGCGCTGGTGATCTCCTACTTCCTCTTTGTATGGGTGTTGACCTGGGTTGCCACCTTTCTGAACAAGGACAAAACCCCATGAGCTTCGTCAGCGTCGAACACCTGCAAAAGAGCTACGCCTCCACCCCGGTGTTCAGCGACATCAATTGCAGCATCGCCCAGGGCGAGTTCGTCACCCTGCTCGGCCCTTCGGGTTGCGGCAAGTCCACCCTGTTGCGCTGCATCGCGGGGCTGACGCCGGTGGATGATGGCAAGATCCTGCTCGATGGCGAAGACATCGTGCCGCTGAGTCCGCAAAAGCGCGGCATCGGCATGGTGTTCCAGAGCTATGCGCTGTTCCCCAACATGACCGTCGAGCAAAACGTCGCCTTCGGCTTGCGCATGCAAAAGGTCAAGGCCACTGACAGCCACAAGCGCGTGGCCGAGGCCCTGCAACTGGTCGAGCTCAATGACTTTGCCAAGCGCTACCCGCATCAGTTGTCTGGCGGGCAATGCCAGCGTGTGGCCCTGGCCCGGTCGCTGGTCACCCGCCCGCGCCTGTTGCTGCTCGATGAGCCGTTGTCTGCGCTGGATGCACGTATTCGCAAGCACTTGCGCGAGCAAATCCGGCAAATTCAGCGTGAACTGAACCTGACTACGATCTTTGTCACCCATGACCAGGAAGAAGCGCTGACCATGAGCGACCGTATCTTTCTGATGAATCAGGGACGCATCGTACAAAGCGGTAATGCACAAACCTTGTATGCCGCACCCGTGGATGCGTTTGCGGCAGGCTTCATCGGCAATTACAACCTGCTCGACCCCGAGGCGGCCAGCCGTCTGTTGCAACGCCCGGTCAGTAGCCGTATCGCGATTCGCCCGGAAACGTTGGGCTTAAGCCTGCACGGTGAACCCGATGCACTGATCCGCAGTCACAGCCTGCTGGGCAATGTGATTCGCTATCGCGTCGAGGTACGCGGCGTGGAGTTGATCGTCGATGTGCTCAACCGCTCACCGACCGATCTGTACCCCGACGGCCAACGCGTGGCACTGTCCATCGATGCAGGCACCCTGTGTGAGGTAGCCTGATGTTCTTGAATTCACTGAAAAGAGAGCTGCGCTGATGGCCTTGGCAATTTTTGATCTGGACGAAACCCTGATTCATGGCGACTGCGCCACCCTATGGAGCGAGCAAATGGGCCGCCTGGGCTGGGTCGATCCTACATCCTTCATGGCGCGCAATAACGAATTGATGGCAGCGTACAGCCGGGGTGAACTGGCGATGGAAGACTTCATGGCCTTCAGCCTGGAGCCGTTGATCGGCCGTACACCTGAGGAGGTCGCACATTTGGTCGAGCCGTGGGTAGAGGACCGCATCGAGCCGATCATTTTCAGCGATGCCTGCAAAGCAATCGCCGATCATCGCAAAGCCGGTGACCGGATTCTGGTGATCTCGGCATCAGGTACGTATTTGGTGAAACCGATTGCTGAGCGTCTGGGTATCGATGAAGTGCTGGGTATCGAACTTGAGGTCAAGCATGGGGTGTATACCGGGCACACTGTCGGCACCCTGACCTACCGCGAGGGCAAAATCACGCGTTTGCTGGAGTGGCTGGACGCCGAGGAAGAAAATCTGGAAGGCGCGAGTTTTTATTCCGATTCGCGTAATGATTTGCCGCTGTTGAAGAAAGTCGATCATCCGCATGTTGTGAATCCTGATCCGGTGTTACGTGAACACGCGCAACAGGCCGGGTGGCCGATTCTTAATTGGGTTTAACCGCCTCCCGCTTCGACCAGGGCCCGGCTGGCGCCCCACGGCAAGGCCCTTGAGCACAGGGGGAAACCTAGGTTCACTGTCATTTCTGACAGTAGCGCAGCCTTGGCATTGAGTATGAAATGACTCCAGTCATCACGACAATCTGGAGCCGTCACAATGCATACGCCACTGACCACCCTTCAACCGATAGACATTCCTGGCTCAACCGGTGCTCTAGACAGCGGTGAGTTGGGTATCAATATTGCCGCCGCGCAAAAAAACTTCCCGGACAGGGGCCTGCAAGTTCGGATTAACCCCTGGACTAACATGGCACCCGGCGACAGGCTTAATGTCATCCTGACGGATAACAGTGGCCCCGTTATCGTGGCTAGCAAAAGCATTAATATCGGTGAAGAGAATCAGATTGTTACTGCTTTTATTGCGTCTTCACGTCTTAAAGAAGGCTCTTATAGCATCAGCTATAACGTACTGCGCACAGGGGCCTCAACGCCCGAACCCTCGGTCCCGGTAGATATCTACGTCAAACTGACACTGCCAGGCGGCCAGGATCAGAATGGTGACACCCCCGGCCATTCGGCACTGCTCTTTCGCTTACCCGAAGAGGTTATCGCGAACGGCGTCGATAAAGAGATGGCAATGGCGGGCATCAAAGTCACCATCCTTCCTTATATGCACATTACCGAGCTGGATATTATCGACTTGATCTGGGGCTCGCAGCACATCAGGCACGAGGTGAGCAATGCGCAAGCTGAAAACCCGATACAGAACCCTATTGAAATAGTCGTCGATTATGAAACGATTCTCGCTGCCGAGGATTCGGATGAGTTACCGGTGGCCTTCGAGGTCTATGACCTTGTTGATAACCAGTCTGAGGACTGGAGTGCAGAACAACGTATCGTGGTGGATACCGCGAGCAATCGGCTACTACCCCCCATTCCTAGAAAACTGGTGAATGGCAACACTCTGGATCTAGACCTGCTTGAGGGCGAAACCACGGATGTGGCTGTGGCCTGTTTTCCACCTGCATTTTCCAGTGGGGACAATTTAGTTCTGACACTCAAGGGCACCACGATAGCCGGCGTCGCCGTGTTAGAAACCTACCCACAGCGCATCGAAAATGTCCCTAGTGTTTATGACATCCCTGTTTCCGTTGCTCTGCTGCGCACGTTAGTCAAAACGACCGTCTCGTTTTCCTATGAGCTGACCAAAGGCAATGGCTCGGGGACATTTAAGTCCAAGGCCACTTTTGCCATAGTCACAGGACAGCCTTACCTGCTTAAAGCCCCGACAGCTATCGACGCATCGGCGGGCGCGCTCGACCCTGACCTGATCGAGACCACCATCGAAATCCCATTCGACGCGTCCATGAACGCCGGTGATTCGATTGACTTGCAATGGCTCGGCACACTGCCCGACGGCAGCATCTATTTACCAAAACTGCGGCCGCACTTGATTACCGGTTCAGAGTGGTCTGCCCAACAACCCATCAATATGTATATTGACGGGCAGCATCTAAAGCTTATCGAGGGGGGAACGCTAGAGCTTTTTTACATACTGATGGGTAGTGATTCCGAACGTAAATCACTGCATACCGCCCGGTTGAATGTCGGCGAACCCCGTGCAGAGTTGCCTGCACCTCATGTCGACAAGGTGGATGGGGTCATTGATCCTGAGCTGTTTCCGCGCGGCGTCACACTGATTGTGCCGATGTATAACGGCATAGAGGCTGGCGACACCGTGCATTACAACTGGGTCGGCTCCAAAACCGGCAAGACCGAAGACTGGATCAAACTCAACAGCAGTTCGGCTACGCGCGAAATTCCTTTTCAGATCGCCAAAGAACACGTCACACCCAATCTGGGCGGCACGATTGAAGCGTCTTATTGGGTTGAGCGCGCCAACGGTGATGTCAGCCAATCCAACATCTTGCCCCTGAGCGTGGGCGAAGCTCAAAGCGAACTGCTTACCCCTGCCTCTATAGAAGGGGTAGTCGAGGGCGGGGTTCTGGACCTGAAAGGAATTGGTGAAAAAGGCGAAGTCATTGTCACGATAGAACCCTGGATAAGTTCTCCTGAAGACCCCAATAACGAAATGAATCCGGGGGATCAGGTATTTATGACGTGGACGGCTGCCAATGGGGCCGCTCCCTACACTGATTACCGGTCCATTAGCGGGAGCATGGACAATAAACCTGTGCTTTTCTATGTTCCCTATGCCGACGCCATCAAGTTTCTTGACGCGACTGTAACCGTGACCTATAGCGTGGACCCGTATGACGCTGAGGCTGATGACAGAACATCGGCACCCTTGACGTTCGTGGTCAGCCTTGCTGAGAGCCAGTTACCGGCGCCGCAGATCAAGGAAGCGAGGGGTGACATCCTCAATCCTGGTGACGCGCGCGAGGGGGCTACGGTTCTGATTCAAAAGGCCGGCCTCAAAAAGAACGACCAGGTCACTCTTGAATGGAAAGGCCAGCCTGGCAGTGGCACGGTGTCGAAACATAAAACCGTGAGCCAGGATGGTGAAGATCTTGAAATCACGGTCGAGTACGCGACGGTTGTCGCCAATGACGGATTCGATATTGAACTGTTCTACAGCGTAGCGCGTGCAGACGGCTCGCCGCAGGATCCTTCGGCGAGCGCAGAATATAGCGTCATGAGCACGGTCGGCTCAGGTGTGATAAAGGTGATGGGCGCGCGCTACAACCGCAGTACCTCTCGGGCATATAGCTCATCGCAAATATTGATGGCTTTTAACGCCAACACTGACCAGCCCCTTACGGCTCAATGGCAGTATCAGGGTGATACAGCGTGGGTGGCTGCCTCCGTGTGGCGCGACACTGCGCCCTGGAAAGTCCTTCACGTGCGCACCACAGATGATGCCGTCAATTTAAATCCGGCCAACATTGTTGGCTCCGGCCATGAGAGCTATACCTCAACCTACTCGGCCTTCGTCGCTCATCGCAACAAAGGCGCCATGACTGGCTGGGGCCACGGGAGCAGTGGAGGCGACATTCCGTCGACCATCATCACCTATGACGATGTCGCCGAAGTCAGTTGCACCCACAGTGCTTATGCAGCACGCCGGCTAGACGGACGCGTGGCGGTCTGGGGAGCTCCCGGCGAGGGCGGTTCTTATAATTTACCGTTGTCGGACTTTGTAGAGGTCATCCCCAATACGGTTGCTTTTGCGGGGATTAAAACCGACGGCAAGATCGCGGCATGGGGCACCGTAGCGAATGGGGGTCAAGTTCCCCCTAAGCTCTCGGAGTATGACGACTTTCGTCATCTGTACGGTTCCGGAACCGCGTTCGCCGGTCTGCGCAACAATGGCGCAGTGGTTGCCTGGGGCGCTGCCGGCATGGGAGGGACCGTCCCAACCGACATCGCTGGACTGACGGACATCAAGCAAGTTGTTGGCAATTACTACGCGTTTGCAGCGGTACGTGCAAACAAACGCATCGTAGCCTGGGGCTATGCTATTTATGGTGGTGCCGTCCCGGCAATCATTGCAAGCCTCGATAATGTCGATTACATCGCTAGCGGAAACTTCTATGCCTTTGCCGCGCTGCTTGAGACGAAATCTGTGGTGGCATGGGGAGCTTCCGCGTATGGAGGAAGCGTCCCCTCCGACATCGCCAGTTTGACTGATATCGTATCGGTTGTGAGCACTTGGTCATCATTCGCGGCGATCAGGGAAAACGGCCATGTTGTGGCCTGGGGCGGGTCTGTCAATACGGGCGGAACGGTGCCAGCCAGCATCGCGCAGTTGGACGATATCGTACAGGTGGCCGGTAACAGCAACGCATTTGCGGCCTTGCGTAAAAACGGCAGGGTGGTGGCATGGGGGCTGGCATCTACCGGTGGGGATGTATCGCCTGTGGCCTCGCACCTGACCGATGTTCAAGCGATATACGCCAACAACAATGCCTTCGTAGCCCTGACCTCCGACGGCCGTGTCGTGACATGGGGGGATCCGACCGGTGGTGGCAACAGCAGCGCTGTCCAGGAGTTCCTCAAAGATAAAGTCACCTACAAAGCCACAAGCGCGTCACGTGGCCGTGGGCTGATGGCTAACCGCTGGTTGCTTAAGCACACGTCGTCCAAACCTCAACCCCGCTGATTCATCTGCATTTAACCGTTATTCCGGCGCGCCTGCGGGCCGCCGGATCAGTTAAAGAAGCCAGAGATCAGCGATGTCGAGGCTCCATTTTTGCGTAAAAGCGCGAGTCAGCAGCCGTCACAGATGCTCGTCTGGGTGCGTGATTGAACCCTGCGTATTATTTCAATTGCGCGATCAAGCAGTGGCATCACGACTATCTGCTGTACCTCTCGTTTACAGCGGGAGGCCATAACCATGATTGGAAGCTCCCCCCCTCCTGTGCCTGGCTGCACAACAACGCCAACAGGACTCAGGCGTTAGTTCACACCTAAGTCCACTTCAGAGCGCAACACAAAAACATCGCCTCGAGGATAAGACAATGACTCGATTTACAACTCGCCTGTTCCCGCCTGTAAACCAGGACAACTCGACACTTACGTTGCGCCCGATCCTGATTTCAGGTTTGGCTAGACCGGTCGTGGATGCTGATGGCGGGATAGGACACAGTGTGGTTTATGGCAGTTCGTTCGGCCTGCTCTGCGCGATTGACCCCTACAACATGATGAGCACCAACGACAGTATTGATATTTACTGGGGCGCAGGTAACAAGATCGCCACGCGGCGGGTGAGTGCCTCCGAAGTTGATACGCGACTGTTTCTCTATCTGCCAGAAGACAAAATCGTACCCGGCCTGATAGACGATGTGTATTACACGCTGAACCGCGTTAACCCCACAACACCTCCCGAAGACTCCATCCCCCTCACCTTACTGGTCAAGCTCGATTTGCCCGGCGGCCCAGACGGCGATCCACATCTTCCCGGACATTCAAAATTGAAGAAGCCGGGGCTGCCCCAGGATGTCATCGACAACGGGGTCAGCGCCGAATGGGCCAGCAGAGGCGTACCCGTCGTGATAGAGAACTATCCCGGGAGATTCCGCCGCGATACCGTGCAATTGAAATGGGGAACTGTTTTTCTACGTCGGCCAATCACGCCAGCAGAAGCCGCCGGTACTGCACCAGTCACTGTATTAGTCGATCAACAAACGATTCTCTCCGCAGGCGATACCAACCAGCTGCTCGTGGAGTATCAAGTATTCGACGAGGTGTGGAATTTCTCCGAGGACTGGTCGAAAAACACCAAGGTGGCAGTGGAGGCCGGCGGCTGGCGCCTTGATGCGCCCATCATCAAGAATGTCAACGCGGCCGGCATCATTGATTTCGAACAGCTTGGTACGGCGGATGTGATTGTTCAAATCGTTGTTCGCGCCAGTGATTTCGGCCCCGGCGATTCAGTCATCATGAGCTGGCTAGGGACATCCATGAATGGCGCTATCGTCCCTCACGAAGAACGCTTTGACGGTTTCAATATCCCCTCCGTCATTGACGCGAGGGTGCCTAACGCCAAAATCAAAGACATTATCAAAGGGTCCGCCGTGGCCTCTTATATGGTCATGCGAGGCAATGGCGATCCGCCCGTCTCCTCAAAAAGGGCCTTCGCCAAAGTCATCGGTGAGACTAATCCGTTGGCCGCGCCCTCTATTCTTGAAGTCGTCGGGGACACTCTGGAACCCTCGAATAATTGGGCAACGGTACAAATTCCTGCGTCGCAATTGATCAAAGCCGGCGACACTCTCGACGTCATCTGGCTGGGCACCACCGCCAGCGGTAACCCGTATGTTCATGAAATCCAGCACTCCGTGACCAGTAACGAGGCAGGCAAAGTCCTCACCCTGTATGTGGAACCTGAACACTTCACAGGCCTGGCAAACGGGAAACTGGATTTATCGTATACCGCCTTCAACGATGATCGTGTGCAGACATTCGGTACCAGCAAATCGGACCATTTACTGATAAACGTGGGCGAATTACGTCAGGAATTGCCTGCCCCAAAAGTTGAACAGGCGCCTGATGATGTACTAGAACCTGAGTGGGTCCCCAACGGTGCGGATGTACGGATTAATTACCTGGGCACTGAGCCAGGCGATGTCGTGACCTACTATTGGACCTCTTTTTCGCCAGAAGGAACCGTCAGCGACTGGATACCCATCACGATAGGATCTGCTGGCAAACCTGTGGGCTTTCACGTGCCGTACTCATACATTGAGGCCAGCCGAGATGTAGGTGCCAAAGTTCGCTACAACGTGCTGCAAGCCAGCAATGGGTTATACCGTTACTCCGCTACTTTGCACTTGAGAGTGGAATCAGATAAAGCCCCCATCATTGCTTCGGTCCAGGACTCTAACGGCACAGATATCGTCAATGGTGGCACCACCCGCGACACACACCTGAGAGTGTTTGGGACAGGCCGCGCCAGATTCAAAGTTGAAGTGTTCGACGGTGCCAACTCACTGGGTGAAGCCGCCGTTGAACCATCAGGAAAATGGAGCCTGGAACCGGGCACGCTAAGCGTGTCCAGCCACAGCTTTACCGCAAAGGGGCTGTATGGCGAGCAATTGATCTCTTTGCCGTGGACGCTCACCATCGAGGAGCCGGTTTTTCCTGCCATTACCTCGCTCAGGGATTCAAATAATCTGGAGATCCCTAATGGTGGGGCCACGACGCAAACCCAGCTAAGACTGGCTGGCACAGCATTGGCGGGTGCAACGGTTGAAATTTTCGATGGCATAAAATCTTTGGGCCAGGCCCTCGTAACTAGTGCCGGAGAATGGGTGTACACACTTAGCGGGCTGACCCTGGCAGTGCACAACATCACCGCCAAAGGCCTCTACGATAACCAACCCACTTCAGCCGTCTGGTCATTCACCGTCACAGACGAAGTCGTACCACAGATCTCTTCAGTCAGGGATTCTAGCGGGGTAGCTATCGCCAATGGCGGTAGCACCAGCGACACCAGCGTGACAGTAAACGGCCGTGCAGAGGCCAGTAAAAGCGTGGAAATCTACGATGGCAGCACCGCCAAGGGCAAAGTAAACGTTAACGCCGCTGGTATTTGGACTTACACACTCAACGGACTGGCCTCGACGGCGCACAGCCTCACGGCAAAAGCGTTGTATGGCAACGCCTTATCCTCTGCACCGTGGACCTTTACCGTGACCGTCCAAATAGTGCCTCTCATCAGCTCAGTCAAGGATTCGGGAGGAACAGAAATCCCCAACGGCGGTACAACGACGTCTACCAGTTTCACAGCAGCCGGCACGGCAATGCCAAGTGAGAAAGTGGAGATCTTTGATGGCGCCACGACCAAGGGAGTGGCAAACGTAGACTCAAACGCAAACTGGATCTATTCACTGCCAGGGCTGGCTACGGGATCCCATAGCATCACAGCCAAAGCGCTGTACGGGAGTGGCCTTACTTCAGCCGCACGGGCTTTTACTATCTCAGTGGCCACGCCGCCACTCGTCATCGATAACGGTGACGCACGTTTGTCCGGGCATATTTATATTTTCCCGCAAGGACAGGTTCAATCTCAGCACGGCTCCGGCAACTCACTGACTCGCACCCCCAGCAGCGGTGTTCCCCCTTACACCTATTACTCATCCAATACAGACGTTGCGAAAGTCGACTCCAGCTCCGGGTACGTCCGTGCATTCGGCAACGGGCAATCCAACATTACTGTGCAGGACAGAGCGGGACAGCGGCAAACCTATCGCGTCATCGTTTCAGGTGTCACCCAGATCCTGTATGCAGGGAGTGGATCACAACCCTCATTAACCCGATTCGCGCAGTCAAAAGGAGGCTGGTTACCGTCGCGCGGCGACATGTCCAGGATTTACCAAACGTTCGGGGGAAGTGGTTTTCCCTTTGGCGGACCACTCTGGACCTCAGACGAGGCGCTCTTCTTCCCTAAAAAGTATTGGGCCTACAACTTACTGAACGGTTCCACCTTCGCTTACTTTGACTTTGTTAAGTGGGAAGCACTGTACTTGAAAAAATAAACCCACACTGCCCCTGAACGCCTCATCCGAGGCGTTTATTAAACATGTCCCACTTCCCCTCCCCCCATAAAAAAACCTCAATCTCCACAGTCAGGGAGATTGAGGTTATTAAGGAGATACCCGTGATGCGCACGTGTTCTCAAACAGCCATTAAGCTAAGCCGAGCACTGATTACCAGCTGTAGCGCAACCCGACATTAGCCCCCCATGGCTGTTCGATATTTTTACCGTTGCCATAATCAAAGTCGGCATGCACTTGCAGGTTGCTCGTAACTGACACTGCCAAACCCGCCCCGAACTCGGCGCGTGAACCCGACAGGTCATTGTTGAACACGTTGTTATTCACCTGAACTTCATTGTTTTTGGCGAACTCATGAACCATGGCTGCCCGAATATAAGGCTGAACTATGGCCCCATTTTTTAATGCCACGTTACGCCCTGCGGTCATACCCGCTTTGCCCAATAATGAACGTGTACGATCACCTTCAGCTTCCATCCCGTTATCCAGATCGTAGTCCTTGGCCTGAATCACAACACCCGCAACTTGGGCAAAGGGTTCGATGAAATAACCATCATCCAGCTTGATGTGCCGACCGAATTCAGCAGATGCCCCCAGACCTACGTTGTCGTAGCTGCCCTTGGCGCGGACGCCATCACTCATGGAAACTTTGGCCTCGTTGTTAAAACGGTTGAACTTGAGCACAGCATCGACGTAATAGCCGCTGCTTTGATCAAGCCAGGTGGTGTAGGCACCTACGTAGTAGCTTTTTACTGTGCCCGAAGTACCACGACTCAAGTCCAGGTCCGATTTGCTGGTCCCCCCCAACACCCCGACCAACCACTGCCCATCACCGATTGGCAGGGGAGCATCGGCGCCCAACGAGAAACCGTACTGAGTTTGTTTGTAAGCCAGGCCTGTGCTTTCAGAGACATTGAACTTGTTACCGTACGAACGCATCCAGAAACCTGACCGGCCACCATCGAAACGCAACTCCCCCATACGACTGCGTAACGAACTCAGCTCACCGTACCAAACAGTCGGTGCCGTGTTGAACAGAGCCAACACCGAACTTGTGCTAGGGCTGATTTTTTTGTTAGCCCCTAAATACCACTCTGTGCCGCCAGCGCCATCAGCCTTTGATTCAAGCGCATAGGAGTACGTGCCCTGATCAACGCGGGGTGCCGCATTGGCCAGCCCAAACGTTGCATCACCAGACGCAATATGCACCAACGTCAGGTTGGCCGGGTCGGTCACTGGATCAGCCCCTGTCGCAGTGACCAGCAGGCTATGGTTGCCGGTGGCATCTCCTGTCACATTGAGCTTGTCGCCCAGATTTTGTGCCATATCCACGTCCATGACAAATGTGCCTTGGCCTGAAAGTTGGCCAATATTCAACTGGTAAAAGGTTCCAGGCGCGCTTGAGCCAAAATCAACGGTGCCGTTTTGTAGTGCCAACTCACCCACGGTGTTGTCGCCCATCATGTTCCAACGCGAAGCATTACTGATGGCAATACGCTCGACATTATCCACATTGCCCGTAAATACAGAGGCTTGGTCCAAGGCAATACGCGCTGTACTACCGGCTTCGGCACTGACGTCTCCGTTCAAGAAGCCATGCGTAAAATTCAAATTGCCAGTACTGTCGCCTGCAATCTGTATATTGCCGTTCAAGACACTGTCTTGCACATTCATCGTCGCTAAAGCGCCACCTGTAACATCCAGCAAGATATTGTTACCGGCGTGAAGCGTTGAGCCGTTAAGAATATCCAGCTGGATATCGGTGCCATCAAGATCAAATCCATTCACAACAATCGCCGAGTCGGTTTTACCTTCAACCGATGTCCCGTCCAGGACCACATGGCCAGCTCTGGGCGAGAGGGAACCGTTGGAATAAATCTGGATGCCATTGGCCTCGCCAATGATAGTGCTGCCTTTAGCCGTGACATCTGAACTGAAAACAATAATCCCGGCGCTGCCCTCTCCCGTGGCTTGCACATGTGAATTGGTAAAATTCAGCGTACTAAAAGCTGACGCTTGAGCACCTGCTGTAGTGCCGATAATCGTGCTGTCAAAAACGTTGAACGTTGAGCCTTTGTCTTGCCCTGCACTCTGTTGCGCCAACAAACCAATACGGTCACTGATCACAGTGCTACCCGCGGTTATAGTGGCTTCACTATTGAGCAACTGTATGCCTGCTGTACTTCCCGGCGCCGCCGTAACGGTTGCACCACTGATCGTAAAGTTCGAATTATTGCTGCCGTAGAGTGCTGCAGTATTACCCGTTGCAATATTCAGGGTTGACGCATCAGAACGAATCTCATTCGTGGTAGCACCCTGTATATTGAGCGTGGCCCCTGTTTTAAGTGTGTAATTGGTTGCAGGCACTGCGGGATTTAACGTTACCACCGCGCCATTTTCGATGACCACAGCACCGACTGAGGGGCTCGCCAATATAAAAAAGCCCAGCAAGACGCTATGAGGAACTAATACAGAGGGGAACCACCGTGAAGTCCGTAAGATACCCATGCAGGCACTCCTTAAAGTTTAGTAGTAAAGTTACGAGCAGGCCCTCTCAAATCAACACAAATAAGTCAGGCCAAGCGTAAGTGCGCTAGAGTACTGACAAAGCTGTTCGCCCAATGTAGTAAAAACCCTGTATGCATGTAGGAAAACGCCTACATTTGTCTTTGTCATCATCGACAGAAACATACATACATTGTGACGAAGCTTTATTGAACCAAGCCACTCAAAAGCTCACTACTTAAAATACCGCCTAATGAATACGCACAAATTGCCTGTGAATGAAAAGGGGGCGTACAGCCCCCTTAATTTAAGACGCCTGGTTATACATTTACGGCGTTATTATGTAGCACGGGCCAGCTGGACTGGTAGAAGACGCGTAAATTGTCGCTTCCCCGGGAATAGGGCTACCTCCAACCGGCGTGCCCGTATAACTGACTTTTACAGCACCGAAGTTACCCACTACTTCAATATGGGTGGCATAAGGTTTAATCTGAATTTCATACCCGTTGATCGCTTCATTATTTGTCAGTACTTTATTCGGCAGTACCAGCCTGCCAGAGTCGACGGGCGTGGTCGCCGTATAGTCACTATAGGGTTGCCAAATAACACTGACGGTATCGCCGCCTTTTAGAAGTGGTGCATTCCCTGGGATTTTTACCCGAACGTAGTAATCACCTGAGCCATCACTGATATAAGACCTGCAGTTAAGTACTGGTAGTGGGTTACTCCCAGATGTCATACCCTGATCGGGGAATTCAGGGTTACCTAAGGACAGCGGTAAAGCCCCGGTGACATCGACAAGCCGATTAGCCGACTGCTGCGTATTGGCATCACCCCCGCCAGAAATAAGACGTATTTTGTAGTACACAGGAAGGGTTGAACTGCCCGGTTCTGTTTCTATGTCACTCCAGGGAATGATAAAAGACACCGATTGCCCCGGAACATCGGCGGCTCGAATGTCATAGGTCGCAACGGGAAGTTCAAGACTACCCCAATAAAGCTCCATACGCTGACCCACCTCGACCGGATCATAGAGATTTACCAATGCAATCGCTGAAAGACCAATATCCGAGGCAAGCAACTTGTTATCTTCCGGAGCCCCCCCTCCCCCGCGCACCGTCACCAGAGGCAAATCGGGGTTGACCGGACTTGGTTCATCAGGGTTAACCGGGCCGGGCAGTGAAAGATCCACATTGATAATGGTTTCAAGAGAATCAACACGGTTACTGCCTCGAATCACCGAGTATTTTACAGTCGTAATTTTGTTTCCAAGGGTTGTTGCACCATACGCCGCTTTCAAAATCGCATAGGGTATCGGAATTTCAATAGGATCGGCGGAGGTTTGGCCGACCGAGAAAAGTGCACGAACCTCCCCCCCCCAACTCACCTCGATATCATCCACTGGAGACCAATTCGGGTAACGTTTTATGTAAACGTTAACCCCCATTGCTGCATCCGCCATATTGATCAGCGTAGAGTTATCTTCTGCCAGATAAATACGCGGAGCCTCTAACGGGCCTGTGGGCAATGGTTTAATGGCTAAGTAAGAAACTTTGGCCGACGATCTCGGACTGGCATTACCAATCTTGTCAATCAGACGATACCTGATAAACAGCGGGCCGTCCGGCACTCGTCGAATGCGACTGCCTGGAATATCAACTTCACGAGGATCTATAAAAATATCCCCCTCATAAGCCGGGATACCGGCGGGATCAGGATCGCTCCCCTCAAGAAACACTTGTACCGTGTCACCCTCTTTGGCCTGCAAATAATCGGGTATGCTAACCTTCAACATATCCCCATGGGCGTCTAAATAAGCCTGCGTTATATCGCCAGCTTCAGCGTCGGGTTCAACAAATGACAACTGATCTGGTTCATGCCCGTAATTGGGCGCAATCCTATCCAGCGTGATCGATTGCACCAAGGAACTGTCACTGGTGCCGTTAGAACCAGTCACTCGATAGCGCATATCAAACACACCGTTATCCCGAAAGAAAAATTTCGGGATAGTTACTTGAACATCTGGATCTGTAGGCAAGTTAGGCCCAGGCTGCGGCAAAGTAATAATTGTTTTAAAATCTGCTTCCTCACGATATTTCCACTCAATCGTCAAGAGATCTTCAAAAATAGGCGCGGCAGCACCCAAAGGCCATGCGGGCACATTAATAATTAAATCCTGGTTTTGATGAGCGACAGGAAGCAGACCGTCATACTCAGGCTGCTCAGGCCAATAGAAATATTCTGGAAACGTGGGAAGCGGCAGGTTGTCATCAGCCCGGAGCGTGCTATCGGCGGCAGTACGATTTCTAAGCCAATGGCTGTAGCGTTCGCGTGCTTGCTGAGAGGTCAGCGTATTCTGAGTTTTTTTCACTGTTTTGATCTCCACGAAACGAAAGAATAAAACCAACTTAATCGACCACCTTCAATAACAAGCGGCCTTGCGCATTGCCCCGTCACTTCCAGATTTCGCCCTTTACATTCAAGACACCTCACCTGCCGTCAACACTAAAAATACATACCAGACAAAGGTATCAAACAACCTTTTGCACACCGTCTGCATCAGCATGAACTGCTGAATGCGTTACTGCTGAATCTGTGAATCCCGCACATGGAGTCACCCCGCATTCAGAAAGTGCTACTTAGACAATCAACACACTCTCTGGAAACCTGCGAAATACGCCATGTAACAACCGAGCAACAACGGCACGTTGCGTGCTTATAAAGTTCAACCTTTAAAACTGAACAGACCTCCAAACAATGAGACTTGTTAGTGATACCGGTCAAACGTGCCAACTATGAATACGCGAGCAGGCAGCCGGGCATACGTAGATATTCATTACCCCTTTGTGCTGCTCGGCGGCTCGCAGGGATCTCCTCCAGGAACGGCCCGGGTAATTTTTACAAAGTCCGGTGCGGATTCACCGAATCGCCCATCTGTTTTCGAAAGGGTGTAGTACACCAGCCCCGACCCCTCCACCATGGGTTTAATATGCGGCTCATAAGGGCCAACTATCACCTCTGCATACCCTAAGACGAGGTGTGTGTGTAGCACTCGTAGGCTAATAACTTTTTCAGTGCCTGCGATTGGATCGGTGCCATTAAAGTTATTACACCCCTGCCAAAAGACGGTTATTTCATCAGCTAGCTCAAAATAACCGCCATTGAACTCAATATTGATCCGGATCCCGTCCCATGGCTTTTCTAGACTGGTGCAATTGATGTAACCCCATTTATCAGCCCCAGGAAACTTGGGCGTTGACAGATCGTCAATCGTGACAACCTGAACTTTAACCAGCGTATTGGATGAGGACTGCTGGTTTACGTTATTACTGGTGGTGTAATACACCGGTAACGCAAGATTATGGGGATCGGCATCAATAATGTGCCAGGGGACGTCCGTGAAAAATACGCTCTGCCCCGCCTGATCACGAGGCTGCACGGTATAAGTGGCGGCGATCTCGGGCCACGCCCCCCAGTAAAGATTGAGTATCTGCCCAGCGACTGGGCTTTGATACAGCTGTACGCTCGCCTTCACCGGATACGCTTTGTCAGTGGCCCTGAGTTCGTTGGGTATTCCAGACTCACCCATCACCTCGACCCGATCCAGCAGAGGGTTCACCAAGGCTGGCGCACCGGGGTGATCTTGACCTGCGACGGTAAAATCAATGTTCACTACAGTAGAGGGCGATACCTTTGACGTTGAGCCACGGCGCAACTTATAACTGACCGACGCGCTCAGTGGACCTACCCCTTTAGCTGTCAGCGCACTCCATGGCACAAGCACAGACAACGGAAAAACAGCGGGCACCTCTAACAGTGCGAAGCCATCCCAATCAAACGCAATAACATCCCCCGGTTGAATATCGACGATCCAATCTATGACTACTTTTACGCCCGCGCGAGCATCCGCTCGGTGAATCAGTGCATCGTCCTCATGTAAAGGAACCCTGGGCGGCGGCAGCACGCTGGGCCAGGGTGTCAACGCCACCACAGCACTGATCTCTCTGGAAATGGTTAACGACTCATTACCGGCGCGGTCTCTTAGTTTGTAAGCCGCATAGAACGTTCCGTTTTTCATGGGGGCGCGAATCACATCCCCCTGCAAAATAACTTTAATAAGATTGGCATCGATATCCGCTTGATACACCGTCACTTCAGCGACGGGAAGGCCTACACCAGGAATGCTCTCGAACCAATACAACGCCACCACATCCAGGTCTCGCGCACCGTTATAGAGGGGCAACGGAAGTGTATATTCAACTGTATCGCCATGCGCCTGCAGATAAGCATCAGTAATCACCCCCCCCAGATCGGCAGGCGGAACAAGTGCTTCGCCTTGCCTATCCTCACCGGGTGTTTGTGAGTCGACAGTCAACGTCCTTGCAAAAGAAGATACGGTTTCACCACTGAAAGAACTGGTGACGGTGTACCAGACCTCAAACGGCCCGTCCGTTTGCAGAAATCGTTGGTCGTACACCAACTTCAAGGGAAACAAACTTGGATCAATATCCCCGGCAAGCGTTCGACTCCCCGCCAAATTGTTCTCGTCGGCAGGCTCTGTTTTATACTCGGCCCAATACCATTTGACCACATCATAAAAAGGCGCCCTGGCCGGGTTTGGCCAAAGCGAATCAATGAACACCTCCAGGTCTTTTGTGTCAGAGCCACTGGGAAGTAAACCGACCGGATCATCAGGATCAATTACTACGGGAACGCTCAGCTCTACTAACGGTACGAGGTCCGTATCAGAAGCACCCAATAAAGTCTCAATTTTTCTAGTCATGTTTTGATCACATATAGTTAACACGCAGGATGACAACGTAGACCCACAAGTCTTTGCTAGAAGCGATAACCCTAAATGCAGCCACGTTTTGCACTTTGAGCACAGTGCTACTGCACTCTTATTGAAAGGCTGTGTCTACTGTCAGAAATGACAGGCTGGCGGGCTAACGGGCTAACGGGCTAACGGCGGTATTAACTCATTTTACGAGTGGCGGGCATTGGGAATGGGTATTCACCAGGTGCAGAAGAGGGGCGCTGGCCGCCCCCACTGTTTGATTAAACTGGCTTATAGAACGAGAGGCTATTAAACAAGTGTTCTATCAATCACTAACACTAACTTGCCTGACACGTTATTGTCCGCCAGCTCATTAAACGCGGCTTCTGCCTGCTCTACCGGGAAGGTCTTGGCCAGTTGCGGGCTCAAGCGACCCTCTGTAAACAAGGGCCACACGTGTTGGTTCAAGTCACTTAACAGTTGCGCCTTGAACTGATCATCGCGGCTGCGTAACGTCGAACCCAGCAATTGCACCCGCTTGGCCAGCACTTGGGCCAAATCCAGTTGCGCATTGCGCCCGCCCATCAGGCCAATCAGCACCCAACGGCCATCCAGATTCAGCAGCTTAAGGTTGTTGGCAGCGTAATTGGCGCCCACCGGATCGAGGATGACATCGAAGGGGCCAAATGCGCCCAGCGCATCAATCCCCTCGGTGCGTACTACCCCACCCTGAGCGCCCAAGGATTGGCAATATGCCAGTCGCTCCTCAGACCCCACACTCACCCAGCACGGGCTGCCAAACGCTTTGCACAGCTGAATAGCCGCTGATCCAACACCACTTGCCCCAGCGTGCAACAGCACTTTTTCACCGGGGCGCAGGCCCGCGAGCTGGAACAGGTTCAGCCACGCGGTGCTGTAGACCTCTGGCACAGCTGCCGCTTCAACCAGAGACAAACCTTCTGGCACCGCCAGCGCATGGCGCGCATCCACGACTACTTCTTCAGCCATGCCGCCCCCGGCCAGCAACGCGCATACGCGGTCGCCGACCTGCCATGACGAGCCAGGTCCTACTTGGCTGACGATCCCGGAGCACTCAAGCCCCAACACTTGGCTCGCCCCCGGTGGTGGCGGATACAGCCCCGCACGTTGTAAAAGGTCGGCACGATTAAGCCCCGCTGCCGCCACACGAATCCGAATTTGTCCTGCATCACAGGTAGGACTTGGCTCTTCTAGCCACTTCACCTGACCTTCAACGCCTTGCAATGCTTTCACAGTGCCTCCATAGTGAGTCTGGACTGAGCCCGGCGCTGAAGCACCGGGCTTTTTGCATTATGCGACCGGTCCTTGATGGAACCGGCGACTTCAAAGACGGCCTAATATGCGTTATCAATTGCCCCCGCGTCGAATCAGCATGAAGCATTTATTCCCTAGCACCGCACTCGCCCTATTCATTGGCCTCGGCGTTTTGCCGCTGTCGGCCAATACATTCGCCGCTAACAGTTGGGATAACCTTCAGCCCGATCGTGATGAGGTAATTGCCAGTCTTAACGTTGTTGAGCTGCTCAAACGCCATCATTACAGCAAGCCGCCACTGGATGACGCGCGTTCCGCGATCATTTATGACAGCTACCTGAAGCTGCTCGATCCTTCGCGCAGTTATTTCCTGGCCAGCGATATAGCCGAATTCGACAAATGGAAAACCCAATTTGACGATTTCCTCAAAAGCGGCGACCTCAACCCTGGCTTCACGATCTACAAGCGCTATCTGGACCGTGTCAAATCGCGTCTGGACTTTGCCCTTGCCGAACTGAACAAGGGCGTCGATTCGTTCGACTTCAACGCAAAAGAAGCGCTGGAGATCGACCGCAAGGACGCACCGTGGCTCAAAACCGAAGCCGAACTCAATGACCTGTGGCGCAAACGCATCAAGGATGAAGTCCTGCGCCTGAAAATTGCTGGCAAAGAGCCTGCAAAAATTCAGGAACTGCTGACCAAGCGCTACAAGAATCAACTCTCGCGCCTCGATCAGACGCGCAGCGAAGACATCTTCCAGGCGTATATCAATACCTTCGCCATGTCTTACGACCCGCACACCAACTATCTGTCACCCGATAACGCGGAAAACTTCGACATCAACATGAGCCTGTCGCTGGAAGGCATCGGCGCCGTGTTGCAAAGCGATAACGATCAGGTGAAGGTCGTGCGTCTGGTGCCGGCAGGCCCTGCCGACAAGACCAAGCAAGTGGCCCCGGCGGACAAAATCGTCGGAGTTGCCCAAGGCGACAAAGAGATGGTCGACGTGATCGGCTGGCGCCTGGACGAAGTGGTCAAGCTGATTCGCGGCCCTAAAGGCTCTGTGGTGCGCCTGGAAGTGATTCCGGCCAGCAACGCGCCAAATGACCAGACCAGCAAAATCGTGTCCATCACCCGTGAAGCCGTGAAGCTTGAAGAGCAAGCGGCGAAAAAGTCGATTCTCAACCTGAAACAGGATGGCAAAGACTACAAACTGGGCGTGATTGAAATCCCGGCGTTCTATCTGGACTTCAAAGCATTCCGTGCCGGTGATCCGAACTACAAGAGCACCACCCGCGACGTTAAAAAACTGCTGACCGAATTGCAGAAAGAAAAAGTCGACGGTGTGATCATCGACTTGCGCAACAACGGTGGCGGTTCGTTGCAGGAAGCGACAGAACTGACCAGCCTGTTTATCGACAAAGGCCCAACCGTGCTGGTGCGTAATGCCGACGGCAAAGTCGATGTCCTTGAAGATGAAAACCCTGGCGCGTTCTACAAAGGCCCGATGGCACTGTTGGTTAACCGTTTGTCAGCCTCGGCTTCTGAAATTTTTGCCGGTGCCATGCAGGACTATCACCGCGCACTGATCATCGGCGGTCAGACCTTCGGCAAAGGAACAGTGCAAACCATTCAGCCGCTCAATCATGGCGAACTGAAACTGACCCTGGCCAAGTTCTACCGGGTTTCCGGCCAGAGCACCCAGCACCAGGGCGTCCTGCCTGACGTCGCCTTCCCGTCGATCATCGACACCAAGGAAATCGGCGAAAGCGCACTGCCTGAAGCCATGCCGTGGGACACCATCCGCCCGGCCATCAAACCTGCTTCTGACCCGTTCAAGCCATTCATTGCTCAGCTCAAGGCTGATCATGATGCGCGCACGGCCAAAGATGCCGAGTTCATCTTTATCCGTGACAAGCTGGCGTTGGCCGAAAAGCTGATGAGTGAGAAGACCGTCAGCCTCAATGAAGCTGAGCGCCGCGCGCAACATGCAGACATTGAAGCCAAGCAACTGGCGATGGAAAACGCCCGTCGCAAGGCCAAAGGTGAAGCGCCACTCAAAGAAATGAAGAAAGAAGACGAAGACGCCCTGCCGGTAGAACCTGAAAAGACCAAACCGGAAGATGACGCCTACCTGAGTGAAACCGGGCGGATTCTGTTGGACTACCTCAAGCTTAATGGTCAGGTGGCCAAACGCTAAAACAGAACCCGTCGCGTCGCTAAGCGCCTTAGCGACTACACCGGCGTTCACTCAATGTAAAAAGGGCGGGTCGCATTATGCGATCCGCCCTTTTTATTGGTCACTGAGCTGACTTAATTCGCGTCGCGTTGGTAGCGCCGTGCCAGATCGGGATCCGGCATCAACCCTGGGCCGCCCTGCTGATATAACTCCACCAGCTTGATGGACGCCAGCGGATGACCCGCCTTGGCGGCCATCGTCCACCAGCGAACCGCTTCAGCAGCATCCGGGGCTTTATTCACGCTGCCCGCCAGGCTGAAAGCGCCCACTTGATACGCTGCTTTGCCATCGCCCGCCAGACCTGCCAGTCGCAACAAGCGCACACCCTCCTGCTTGGCGCCCAGCCCTTGCCCGCGAAAGGCCAGAATGTGCCCATAGAAGCTTTGAGCATCGGTATCGCCCAAGTTCGCCATGCGCGCGAATTGACCCTCCATCCAGCGCCACAGCCGTGGCTGGCGTACACACCACGGCCAGTGGAACAACTTGCGCGCCACCCAGTAGCTTAAGCGCGCCTTAAGACGCCACACCACTCAAGCCTCCTCGTGTTCATAAGCGTACTCAAAAACGCGGACCACCTCGGAGGCGTGCCATGAAGCCGCTGCAATACCATCAGGCGGCCCGCTAAAACGTCCTAGCCGCTCAACACATTCAAAAAAACCAGTGCGCGGCAAGCGGCTGGCTCCCTGGCTGATCACCAGCGAGCTGCGCAGCGGCTGTTCCGATTTGGCGTCCAGGGCTGCCAAATGCTCAAGCGCAGCGGTCAGGGTCAACATGGCTGGACTGGGCAGTTGCAAACGCTCCAGCAACGCGCGATAGGTCAGCAAGTGGCGCTGTCGACGCGCCTGGTCAAGCTCAGTCAGTAAACCTTCCCAATGTTGACGACTGATGCGTACGCTCATGACGCGTCCCTCCACCCGGCAATGCCAAGTTCCCAACCCAGGCTGCGACTGATGGCGCTGTCGGGCTTTCGCTCTCCGGTTTCAATCATGCTCAGGTAAGACGGGCTGATGCCTACCGTACGGGCCAACGCTTCAAGCGCCAGCCCCTTGGCTTCGCGCAGAGTGCGCAATTGATCAAGCCCTGGTAGCACCTGCTCGGTGGAGGGCGCCGGTATTGGCTCAACAGGGGCCGACGGCTGATTAAGACCCGCCGCTGTGAGGAGTGCCTGATAGCTTTCCCATGACAAAACCGCGTACTCGGGCTCACCATTGCGCTTGATAATTTGAAGATCCATTACTAAACCCCGTCAGACTTTTAAGTAAATCGAGTCGGAACTTTCCTTAGAAGCTTAATCCTAACAGCGGATAAGGTCTCTGGGGTTTTTGATCTTGCGTAGGAAAAAATCATTGAGTGAGGATAAACAGCCCGAAGAATGACAAATGTTATCCACACAAATTGTGGATAACCTTGTGAACAGAGCTGATTTTCATCGCTGAAAGCCCCGCACCATAAGGGCTGCGCTCAGATCGGGCGTTTTTTACACACATAAAAAAACCCATAAATTCATTGACTTGGCAGTCAGCAACCACTAGCGACAGAGGATTACGGGTGAAGTAATAGTCTGCATCGGGTTCATCAGGCGCGTAGGAATAGAACTACAGAAACGAAAACGCCCCGTCGAGACGGGGCGTTACGTGAAGCCAGAACCGCTTATTTGCTGGCAGGGGCTGCCGGTGCAGTTTCTTGCTCAGCTTTGGCCGGGTCTTTGATGGCCAACAGTTCCAGATCGAATACCAACACCGAGTTCGCCGGGATGGCCGGGCTTGGGCTTTGTGCGCCGTAAGCCAGTTCGCTAGGAATGTACAACTTGTACTTCTCGCCGACGTGCATCAGTTGCAAGCCTTCAACCCAACCCGGGATCACGCCGCTCACTGGCAAATCAATCGGGCTGCCGCGTTCAACGGAGCTGTCGAACACCTTGCCGTCAATCAGCTTGCCTTCGTAGTGAACGGTCACCACGTCTGTGGCCTTAGGCTGAGGGCCGTCGGCTTTTTTGATCACTTCATACTGCAAGCCAGAAGCTGTGGTGGTCACACCGGCTTTCTTGGCATTTTCTTCGAGGAATTTTTTACCCGCAGATGACGCTTCTTCGCTCATCTTGGTCAGGCGCTCTTCTGCACGCTTTTGCAGGGCAGAGAAAGCTTCGATCAGCTCGTCATCCTTAAGTTTTTGCTCTTTTTTACCCACGGCATCTTCGATGCCCAAAGCAACGGCTTTGGAGTCCAGATCATCCATGCCCTCTTGAGCCAGGCTCTTGCCCATGTTCAGGCCAATGCCATAAGAAGCTTTTTGCGCCGGAGTTTTCAGCTCTACGCTGGTCTGCGAATCACAACCCGCCAGTACCAGGCTTACCAGAGCCACAGCTGCCGCCAACCGATGCTGTTTCATGCTATTTCCTTGTTCATGCGCCAAATGGGCAATCGAATAAAGCCGCGAGCTTATCAGGCGGCCGCGACCAATGGCTACCGGCATGAGAGCGGTAAATGGCGCAGAAGTTCACGCTTAAAACACAATTCATATTCAGCGTAACTTTTGCTAACACATCTGGGCACCTGTCAAGCCTGGCCTGGATTATTCAGAGGGAACTTATGGCCACTTGATGACAGACATGAGCTAAGGCATAAGAGTGTGAAAAATCTTATAAGGAGCATGACTGTGCGTCTGTTTTACCGTGTTTTGCTGGTACTGCTGGTGGCCCTGGGAGGGTTGCTTGGCCTGATTGTGTATTTCACTGCCAACCCCAAATTACCGACCTATAAAGCGCCGCAACAACTGCATTACCTTGATCAATGGAGCCAGGCCGACCGCCAGACCTACTACTACACGCCCCAAGGCACGCAAGTGAAAGGCTTGCGCTATAACTGGTTCAGCGCGCTGGAGCTGCCGTTTTCCAAGCAACCGTTTGCAGCCCCTGAGTACTTGGCGCGCTTCGGGTTTCTGGTGGAGCCGCAACAAAAAGCCAGCGTCGCCAACCCTGGCAATTTGCCCGTAGGCTTTACGCGTCACACCAACCCGGGCAGCGACGTCCAGTATCTGGACATCACCTGCGCGGCCTGCCACACCGGTGAACTGCATTACAACGGCCAGGCGCTGCGCATTGATGGCGCTCCGGCGCAACACGTCCTGCCTTCAAGCGTACCCACCTTGCGCGGCGGCAGTTTTGGGCAAGCACTGGTCGCCAGCCTGGCAGCCACCTACTACAACCCGTGGAAATTTGAGCGCTTCGCACGCACCGTGTTGGGTGACGACTATGAGGCGCAGCACACTCAACTGCGCAGCGAGTTCAAAGCCTCACTGGACAACTTCCTCGCGGTGGCCTGGAACGACACCCATCGCGGCCTGTACCCCACACAGGAAGGCCCCGGCCGTACGGATGCTTTCGGGCGCATTGCCAACGCAAGCTTTGGTGACGCTATTTCCCCGGACAACTACCGCATCGCGAACGCGCCAGTCGATTACCCGCATCTGTGGGATATGTGGACATTCGACTGGGTGCAATGGAACGCCTCGGCCAAACAGCCTATGGCGCGCAACATCGGCGAAGCACTGGGCGTAGGTGCAACGCTGAACTTCTTCGACAGCCACGGCCAGCCGCTGCAAGGTGACGCTCGCTATCCGTCGAGCGTGCGCGTGCATGACTTGCATGTGATCGAACAAACCCTGCAAAAGCTTAAACCACCGGCGTGGCCTGAAGCGCTTTTTGGTCAGGTAGATCGCCCTCTGGCGGCCAAAGGCCGTGCCCTGTTTGCTGAAAATTGTGCGGGGTGCCACGTCCCGCAGGTCAAGGATGAAAATGGCCGCTGGGTACAACAACTCAAGGTCATCCCGCTTGAGTTCATCGGGACGGACCCCAATACCGCCAACAACATCGCCGATAACCGCTATGACGTCAGCGCCCTGCAATGGGACCCGACCGAGTTGGCCAAAATGAACGTGACGCTGTTTCCCGAGACCGACGAACCGTTGGACTTGCACGCATTGTCCGTGGCCAAAGGGCTGGCCTACATCACCGCGTTTGTTGAAAAGCATGCGTACGGCGTAGCGGGGATCAGCGCGCAAGAGCAAGACCGCCTCAATGGTTTTGGCCTGCCGATTGCGGTACAGGAAGTGCGCGCGTACAAAGCCCGGCCTCTGGATGGCATATGGGCCACGGCGCCGTATTTGCACAACGGATCGGTGCCAACCCTCTATCAACTGCTGTCACCTCAGTCCGAACGGGACCCGACCTTTTATCGCGGTACGTTTGAATACGACCCGCGCCACCTGGGGTATCGCACCACCGCATTTGAGGGCGGGTTTGTGCTCGACACCCGTATCAGCGGCAACCACAACAGCGGCCACGAGTTCCGCCCCGGGCCACGCGGCAATGGCGTCATCGGGCGTCTGCTGCAACCTGAGGAACGTTGGGCGCTGCTGGAGTATTTGAAAGTCTTGGGCAGCCCGCTCGAACAACAGTTGCCCACACCATGAGGTGCCCTCTTACACGCACCGCCTCTTTGGCTAAAAGGATATTTACATGCTGACTAAACTTTGGCTTCGCCTCGGCACGTGGCTGGGCACGTTGATTGTGATGTTGATCGCGCTGGGTCTGATCGGCTGGGCAATGGCCACCGGCTGGTACGCGTGGCAACACCGAGGCCCGGTGTCTACCCAGGAAGAAATCCCGGCGGGTGAAGCCGCGATGACTCAAGACACGATCCAGACCGCGATCAAAATCGTGGATCAACACCGTGAAAACACCCGCTACCTGCGCGATGCCCATGCCAAGGCCCACGGCTGCGTCAAAGCCGAGGTTCAGGTGCTGACAGATCTTGAGCCGGCGTTGCGCCAAGGGGTGTTTGCCGAACCAGGCAAAACCTGGCAAGCGGTAATGCGCCTGTCCAATGGCAATGCGTATCCACAGTTCGACAGCATTCGTGATGCGCGGGGCATGGCGATCAAGCTGCAAGCAGTACCCGGCACTCAACTGATGCCGAGCCAGCAAGGTCGCAACGAACAGGATTTTGTGATGTTCAACCATCCCAACTTCTTTGTCAGCGATGTGGCCGAGTACCGGCAAAACATTGGCGCACAGGCCGACGGCAAAAAAGTCATGGCGTTTTTTCCTTCATGGAACCCGAAGGAATGGCAAGTTCGCCACTTGTTCATTGCCCTGGCCACACTGGCACCGGCTCCGGCCAGCCCGACTCAAACCACCTACTTTTCGGTATCGCCTTACAAATTTGGCAGCGTGAACGCCAAGTACCGCGTAGCGCCCGATCCTGAGAGTTGCCCAGCCTATGCCCTGCCCGAGCAAAACCAGGCCTTGCCTAATTTTTTGCGCAGCGCACTGACCCGGCAACTGTCGACCGACCGTGTACCTGCGTGTTTCGTGCTGCAAATTCAGCGTCAGAACGCCAACCGATTCATGCCTATCGAAGACACCAGTATCGAATGGCGTGAATCGGATGCACCGTTTGAAACGGTGGCGCGTGTGACCGTGCCAGCGCAAGACTTTGACACCCCGAGCCAAAACCTGGCCTGTGACAACCTGTCGTTCAGCCCGTGGCATGGCATCGAGGCGCACCGGCCGATTGGTGGTATCAATCGCCTGCGCAAGGCGGTCTATGACTCAATCAGTGAATACCGCCATACACGCAACGCACAGCAATAACCCTCTAGACCGGGGGTTCAGGATAAGTGCGACCTGAACCCTTGCCTCTGACCAACTGCCTCTGCAATGTTGCACAGTTCACCCGCAGCCTTGCAGAGCGCGTGTAGCTCCAAGCACTTAATGCACGGGCAATTCAACCCCTTCAAACAGGTCCTCAAGCTCTTGCTTGTTATGGCACTGGATGGCTTTAGCCATGACTTCGCGGGTCAGGTGGGGGGCAAACTTTTCGATAAAGTCGCACATAAACCCGCGCAGGAAAGTACCGCGACGGAAGCCAATTTTGGTGATGCTGGACTCAAACAGTTCGCTGGCGTCCAGTACTACCAAGTCTTTATCAAGCTGGGTATCAACGGCCATCTTGGCCACGATGCCCACACCCAGACCCAGGCGCACATAGGTCTTGATCACGTCGGCGTCGGCGGCAGTGAATACCACTTTGGGCGTGAGGCCGCGATGGCTGAATGCTTCATCAAGTTTGGAGCGGCCGGTGAAGCCGAACACGTAGGTCACGATCGGGTATTCAGCCAGCGCTTCGAGGGTCAGCTTTGGCAATTTGGTCAACGGATGACCTTGCGGCACCACCACGCAGCGGTTCCAGCGGTAGCACGGCATCATCACCAGATCGCCGAACAACTCCAGAGCCTCGGTGGCAATTGCAAAATCAACCGTGCCATCAGCGGCCATCTCTGCAATTTGCATCGGCGAACCCTGATGCATGTGCAGCGAAACATCCGGGTATTGTTTGATGAAATTGCTGATGACAGGGGGCAAAGCGTAACGCGCCTGGGTGTGCGTCGTGGCAATCGACAGCGTGCCCTTTTTCTCGTTAGAAAACTCTTGGGCGATTTGCTTGATGCTTTCAACCTTGCGCAAAATTTCGCCGGCCGTGGTGATGATGCGTTCACCGGCCGGTGTGACGCGGGTCAGGTGTTTGCCGCTACGGGCAAAAACCTCGACGCCCAACTCGTCTTCAAGCAGGCGAATCTGTTTGCTGATACCCGGCTGTGAGGTGTAAAGGCTCTGCGCAGTGGCGGAAACGTTGAGGTCGTGGTGCGCCACTTCCCAGATGTAGCGCAATTGTTGAAGCTTCATATGCATCCCTCAAAGCAAATAGACGCCAAGGGTATCGGCGGCGGTATATAACTATATGGAAGGTAAGAAGAATAAATCTAGAACTTTTTTATCGTTTTAGCGGCGCCCACCCTTTATGCATCAGTGCGACGTCGACGCTGAAGAAGCGGCACCAGGTAGACCGGCATTTGAGCCAACTCGATCACCCGCGCGGCTGTACGCCCCAAATGCGTAATGCCCCCGGCAGGCTGGCCATGACTGCCCAGCACCAGCAGGTCAACCGACAAGCTCTGCGACTGCTGTAAAATCACCTGCGCTGGCTCGCCTTGTATCACCTTGACCGAGCGAATCAGGTCAAGCTCTTGCTCGCCTTCGCCCAACTCTTCGCGAAGGCTGTCCAGTACGCGTGATTCGATGTTCGAGAGCATGGTGCTCATGCCCAATTGGTGCAGGTCATTGAACGCCTGCTCATCGAGGTAACTTTGCAACACTGATTCTGCAAACAATCCCATCGGTTCAACCGCGTGTACGACATACAAGTCAGCGCCGAATGTGCGTGCCATGCCCAAGGCGTGCTGCATCACCACCGGCGCATAAATACCGAGGTCAGTGGCAAACAGTATCGAGCGAATCATGCGACCTCCCCGACTGCCTGAATGGCCGAGATGGATTGAGCTTAGCAGCGCCATGGCAAGTGCGATGGCTAACATCGCTGCACTCAGTCGGCGGGCAAATCACGCAATGGGTTGCTGATGCCGTGGGGCACGTGACCGGTGGCAACGACTTGGCGCGCCCTTTCGCAATGCCCCGCCTGATCATCGAAAAAGACATCGGCGGCAAAGGCCTCCAGAAACGCCGACTTGTCCAGCCCGCCCAAAAACAATGACTCATCCAGCCGGATATCCCAATCGCGCAAGGTGCGAATCACCCGCTCATGCGCGGGCGCTGAGCGCGCTGTGACCAACGCTGTACGAATCGGGCAAGCATCGTCAGGGAATTCACGCTGCAACAGGTTGAGCGCCTCAAGAAAGCCTTTGAACGGCCCGCCTCTTAAAGGGCTGCGCGCGGACTCACGTTCCAGCACCTGAAACGCCTCAATGCCGCCCGCCTGATAGACGCGCTCAGCTTCATCGGAAAACAGCACCGCGTCACCGTCAAAGGCTATTCGCAGCTCATTGCTTTGTGCACGCCGCGTGCCCCCGGCCAAAATCGTCGCAGCGGCGAACCCTGCATCCAGCGCACTGCGGACATCGTCCGCGTGGGTGGACAGGAACAGGTCACAGCCAAAGGCGTTGAGATAAGGGTGCGGGTTACGCCCACCCGAAAAGGCGGCGCGCGAAATGGCCAACTCGTAGTGCTGAATCGAATTGAATACGCGTAAACCGGTATCGGCACTGTTGCGCGACACCAGCACCACTTCGACGCGATCACGGCCCAGGCTTGCATTGAAGCTCAACAGTTTTTTGACCAGAGGGAATGCCTCCCCCGGCTCCAGCACTTCATCTTCATGCTCGATCTGATATTGGCGATAGGCTTCAATGCCTTGGGTCAGGTACACCTGATGGCTTCCGCTCAAGTCAAACAGTGCGCGCGACGAAATGGCCAATACCAACTTGCCCTTCAAGCCTTTACTCATGCCGCCTCCACCAGTTTTCAGAATTGATCAACCACCGCTTCAAGGCAGTTCATCAGGTTTACTCATCAAGGCGAGGCGAATGTGGTGTGCCAGCTCGCCTTCACTCAAGCGCGACTTCAACTCGCCATAAAACTCGCCGTCGCGCACCACCAACAGCGTGGGCAGATGAAAAATTTCGTAGCGGGCCACCAACCCGCCGTTTTCACCGGCATCGATCCAGCACAGGCGATCGAGGGGCAACGTCATGCTCGGCAACAGGCGCCGCGCGGTCCGGCAACTCGAACACCCGGCGCTGGTAAACACCACCAGCGATGTACCCGGCAAATTCAAAAGGTGCTGGTCCGCATCAAAGTCAGTCAGTTCCATTTCAATCACTATACTGAGGAAAACAATATCAAAGTGCTGGCACTTGGAGTGTGCGTTCATGGGTCGTTTTCTACCTCACCCAGATGATATTCCCGCTGAGATAACGCCCCGTAAACACCCTGCCCTTTCCCGCCGCAAGCTGCACTCTATCAGCCTGGGCGGCGTCGCATGCAACAGTGATCGAGGCTGGAAGCGGGGCGCGGCGGTCGACATGCATATGCCTACGCTGGGCAACGACGCTCACTACGCGGGCTATATCGCCTGGTGTGAAAAACGGGCGCCTGGCTATCGCGTCGGTATTGCCTTCACTGATCCCCAAACCTTGTTTGGCGCGCGCATGGGTGAGCAGGTCTGCCAGATCGAACACTATTACCGGCTGCAACAGCAACAAAACCCGCCTCAGGACAACATCGAAGCCCTGGCCCTGGAATGGATCAGCCTGAACGCGGTGGAATTCTCTCAAGCCACGCTGGACAGAGCACTGGCGCAGTCAGCGCTGGATTAAACCTGCGTGTGCCCATTGTCGGATAACCGCTTAACGCGTTAAGGTTCGGCTCCCCGTTGCGCTCAATCATGCTGTGCTCCGCCGCACGGGGATCGCTGGCGGCCGGCACCCGTGACCTGACGAGTAACACGATGGCTGATTTACCGATCGACGACCTAAACGTTGCCTCCAACGAAACCCTGATCACACCTGAACAGCTCAAGCGCGAGATGCCTCTGCGTGAAACCGCGTTGCAGACCGTGACCAAAGGCCGTGAGGTGATTCGCAACATCCTGGATGGCACAGACCATCGCCTGTTCGTTGTCATCGGGCCTTGCTCGATCCACGACATCAAGGCTGCCCATGAGTACGCCGAGCGTCTCAAGGCACTGGCCGCTGAAGTCAGCGACACGCTGTACCTGGTGATGCGCGTGTATTTCGAAAAACCACGGACCACGGTGGGCTGGAAAGGCCTGATCAACGACCCGTACCTGGATGACTCGTTCAAGATCGAGGACGGCCTGCACATTGGCCGCAAGCTGCTGCTGGACCTGGCCGAAATGGGCCTGCCGACGGCAACTGAGGCCCTGGACCCGATCTCCCCGCAATACCTGCAAGACCTGATCAGCTGGTCCGCCATTGGCGCGCGTACCACTGAGTCGCAAACGCACCGTGAAATGGCTTCAGGCCTGTCTTCGGCGGTTGGCTTCAAGAACGGCACCGATGGCGGCCTGACCGTTGCGATCAACGCCTTGCAGTCGGTCTCCAGCCCGCATCGCTTCCTGGGCATTAACCAGGAAGGCGGCGTGTCGATTGTGACCACCAAAGGCAACGCCTATGGCCACGTCGTGCTGCGCGGCGGCAATGGCAAGCCCAACTATGACTCGGTCAGCGTCGCCGTGTGCGAGCAAGCGCTGAACAAAGCCAAGATTCGCCCCAACATCATGGTCGACTGTAGCCACGCCAACTCCAACAAAGACCCGGCACTGCAACCGCTGGTCATGGAAAACGTTGCAAACCAGATCGTCGAAGGCAATCAGTCCATCATCGGTTTGATGGTTGAAAGCCACCTGAACTGGGGTTGCCAGGCGATTCCTAAAAACCTTGAAGATTTGCAGTACGGCGTGTCGATCACCGATGCCTGTATCGACTGGGCCAGCACTGAAAGCACCTTGCGCAGCATGCATGCCAAGCTCAAGGATGTACTGCCAAAGCGCGCTCGCGCCTGATCAAGCCCTCCTGCGGCCTGTTGTAGACGCGAGCACGCTCGCGCCTACAACGGGATGGTGGCCCTGCGCTCGCCCCGCTCATACACCACGTTAGCGCGGCCAACGATCAGCGGATCCAGCGCTCCAATACCCTTCAAATCCTTGTCGGCATACGGCAACTTGTGCAGCACATAGCGCATGGCGCTCAGACGCGCGCGTTTCTTGCAGTTGGACTTAATCACCGTCCACGGCGCATCGGCAGTGTCGGTGTACGAGAACATCCCCTCTTTGGCCTTGGTGTAATCGTCCCACTTGTCCAGTGACGCCAGATCGATCGGGCTGAGTTTCCAATGTTTGAGCGGGTGCTTCTCGCGCTCCTTAAAGCGTCGGCGTTGCTCTTCACGGCTGACCGAGAACCAAAACTTGATCAGATGAACGTTGCTACGCGCCAACATGCGTTCGAAGTCAGGCGCCTGACGCATGAACTCCAGGTATTCATCATCCGTGCAGAACCCCATCACCCGCTCGACCCCGGCACGGTTGTACCAACTGCGGTCAAACATGACGATTTCACCGGCCGTGGGCAGGTGCTGCACATAACGCTGGAAATACCATTGTCCGCGTTCGACTTCGCTGGGTTTCTCCAGGGCCACAATCCGTGCGCCCCGTGGGTTGAGGTGTTCCATGAAACGCTTGATCGAGCCGCCCTTGCCTGCCGCGTCGCGACCCTCAAACAGAATGACCACCTTCTGGCCTGTCTCTTTCACCCACGCCTGTAACTTAAGCAACTCCACTTGCAGGCGGTATTTTTCGCGCTCGTAGTTGCGGCGCGACATCAGATTTTTGTACGGGTAATTACCTTTGCGCCAGTCCGGCGCCAATTGATCGTCAGGGTGCAGGGGGCGCTGATGAAACACCGATTCGCTTTCCTGGCTGAGTAACGCATTGCGCAGCACAACCGCATCGTCGGGGGACAGCCCCGTCATCAACGTGCCCAAGGTCTTGATCAGTGCTTGCGTATCGCCTTGAGGGATCTGCTGCAACATGTCCTTTACGGCAGCGCTGGTGGCCGCCTGACGCGATTGGACTCTGTCATCAACGACATAGCGCTCAAGTTGAGCGGCTTTTTGCGTGGGAGCAACATCCCCTGCTTTAACGCGTCGCGTGCGCGGTGTACGTCCGGCAGTTTTTGCAGCGGGTTTTACCGTGTCAGTGCGCGTGACCCTATCGGTCATGAGATTTCCTTAAAAGAACTGCGGATGGTTCAAATAAATACAGCATCACCTCAGGCACACCTTAGACACAGATCAAAAAATGGCTGATCAAACCGTTGCGCACACAAAAACCCCGCGAGAGAGAGGCTCTCGCGGGGGTAATGCAGCCACTTATCCAATCCAAAAATAGGGGGTCAGGTTAAGCGCTCATCGGCTTTGAGGCCCTTGCGAAAAACCTCGTACACAATCACCTGACTGTCGAGCTCACCGAGGTGCTTCTCCACCAACGGTTTGACATCACTCCACTCCAGGCCGCCAACCCCGGTGGCCAAGCGCGGCAGGGCTACGCTTTGGATCCTTTCACTGCGGATGTATTCAGCCAGCTCGCGCAACGCGTGACCCACGTTCTTCAAGGTCGCCTTGCCCGGTTTGGCCGCATGGCCTGCGTGCAGGGAATCCTGGGTGATCAGGTTAACAATGCTGCGCACCGAGCCCTGTTCGTCTACACCGGACCAGCACCAGATTTCACCCGGGTTCGGTGCTTTGCTATGAGCGGCGTGTCGATAATCGGCAACCAAAGACGGCCAGCGCTCACGCAAGGCCAGGGCCAAACCGGTATCGAACGGGTCCTTGGGTGCAATACCGTGAGCAATCACCTTCGCGTCACTCAGCAAAATGTCACCTTCGACTTCACGGATCATATGCGATGCCTCTCCTTACAGTGATTAACCCGAGTTCAGCGGCCAGTCGACAACCTCCCCCGCTTGCTAACAGCCTAAGCGAGGGGTCAGGACACAGCTTTGATACAGGTCAACACCGCCATAGGAGGGCACGGCTCAGGCGACATCAGGTTTTGGCTTGAGCGCGCTTATGGCGTTCCATGTAGCGCTCAACATATGAGCAGGAAGGAATGACTTCGTAACCCATGCGCTCTGCATACTCAAGGGCCTGCTCGGTCAAAGCAGCCGCAATCCCGCGTCCACGCAAGGCATTGGGTACAAATGTGCGGTAGATATCCAGCGTCTGCTTACCCAGATCCATGTAGGTCAGGTAGGCACGATGACCGTCGACAGTGGTCTCAAACTGGTGACCTGCCTGGTCATGGTGGATAGACAGCGCCTCGCTCATCATTATTCCTCGCGGGTCTTGAACCGTGACCCCTACCTTACTGATGTTTTTCCGTCGAGGGAACCACCCGGCACCCAGCCTGATAGCGCCTGCAAAAATCAAGGTGCCAAGCCTGCATAAAGAGTAGCCAACCTCGGAATAAATGCTCATGCGCTACGACCAAACGCACGCTTGAATCGCTCGTTAATGCGCAGCACAACTGAACCTTTTTACGGAACGTTGAGGCTATGACGTGAACCCTGGACTAAAGTCACTTGAAACCTTATGGCTCGACCTCATATAGGGCGCTGTGCTTAGTGCGTCAAACTGACTGTTTTTCAAGCACAATCTGTTAAAGCTAGCCCATGACCAGCCATTACCAATTATTTTTTTTGGTTCTTGCGCTAGGTCAGTTTACTTACTACAAGTAATGGGTAGTATGTACGCCGGCTGTTTCCTCATGTTGAAGGAGCAGCTTCAATTAGAAAGTCCTTGAAGGGGAACACGATGAACAACGTTCTGAAATTCTCTGCTCTGGCATTGGCCGCAGTTCTGGCTACCGGTTGCAGCAGCGTATCTAAAGAAACTGAAGCCCGTCTGACTGCAACTGAAGATGCAGCAGCACGTTCCCAGGCTCGTGCTGACGAAGCCTACCGTAAAGCTGACGAAGCACTGGCTGCTGCTCAAAAAGCACAACAGACTGCTGATGAAGCAAACGAACGTGCTCTGCGCATGCTTGAAAAAGCAAGCCGCAAGTAATAGTCCTTCGGGGCTGTTACCAAGCCGATCCATTTTATGGGTCGGCTTTTTTTTGCCTGATGCTTTATCAACAGGCACTAAAAAGCCGCCGAAGTGTTAACTGCGGCGGCTATTAGTTGAACGCTTACTGCACGTAGTCGAGCGACTGTCCTTCATCGGTCGAAGGCATAACGGTCGTAGTAACGCCAATTTCTTGCGGTATTCCGGTTTCAGCACCCACCACCGCGAACGCTTTGTCTTTGTCGATTTGAATGCTGTTTTCCAGTTCTTTGTGCTTGAGCAGGAAATTGATAAAGCCTGCGTATTTGTTCTGCAAATCTTCTGGTGTCAGATGAGACTTGTCGCTCTTGGCGACGAGAGAGCCATCTTTGACATTCAGCGGTTCATGCACTTCCAGGTAAACCCTGCCGTTGCTGAAACCAATTTTATAAGGCTCGTTGATGATGCGCACCGGTGTGCCGACCGGCACCATCTGCGACATTTCAAGCACGTTTTTATTCAACATGCGAAAGCAGCCATGACTGGTGCCCGTGCCAATACCAAACTTGGCGTTGGAGCCATGAATCAAATAACCGGGCATGCCGAGGGTGAACTTGAAGGGCCCCAGGGGATTGTCCGGGCCAGCAGGCACGACATTGGGCAGCGGATCGCCATTTTTGGCATGCTCAGCCTTGATTGAGGCCGGCGGTGTCCACGTCGGATTAGGCGTCTTGGCGGTGATTTTGGTCTGACCCAAAGGCGATCCCCAGCCTTCACGGCCAATGCCCAGCGGAAAGGTATAGACCTTGTTTTGGTCTTTGGGGAAGTAGTACAACCGGTACTCGGCCAGGTTGATCACGATCCCCTCACGCTTGCCTGGCGGCAGAATGAACTGCGTTGGCAACACGATATTGGTGTCGACAATTGTCCCGTCGAGGTTCTTTTTGACCGGCAACCAGGCATCCACGCCAGGGTTGGCTGCAATCATTTCCGAATAGCCCAGTTCGTACTCATTGCCCAGGTCTGCAAAGGAGTCTTCATACCTGCCCTGGATGACCTGCACCTCACCCACCACATCGTCGCCAGGCGGCGGCAGCGGGAATTCGAGAGCACTCACAGGGCCGGCAACACAGAGGGCGGCAACTGACAGATAGCGGGTGACGGCAGGTAGGCGCGACAACATCCGGAACATCCTTCGCATAATCAACGGGGGACAAAAATGGGAGTGTACACGCAGCCTGCCGGGATCAGGAGGCGGCGTACCACGCCGAAGCACTCAGACGAGGTAGATCATAGTTCAAAGCGCAACTCAGGCCAGATCGGCTCGGTGCCACGGCGTTGCGATTCAATGATTGCGCGGCACAGCGGGCACAGCCGCTGGTCTTGAAAAACCTTGCGCGTGACATCGGACCAACGAGGCTGCGCAGGCAGTAACGAGCCACATAATGTGCGGTCAATCGTGCCTCCCAGCTCCAATTGACGCGTCACCAAATGCACCCGTACCTCCTGGCAGGCGAACAAATCGAGCTGTTCATCGGGCTCGATCAGTTGATAGGCATATAAAGACCAGGCAGGACGCGACATCAGGGGCTCCAAATCGGGGGGGCGCCACCTTAGCCGAAACGCTGCCACTAGAAAAGCATCAAAGCAGCGGTTTTAGCACTGGCCACACATTATCCAGCAAAAGCCCCTGCGCCCCGGCCGCCGGGTGAATGCGATCAGCCTGCATCAGCTCGGGTTTACCCCCCACGCCCTCCAGCAAAAACGGCACCAGCGCGACCTTTTTCTCGTTGGCCAACTCAGCATAAACCGCCGCAAATGCCTGGGTATAACGCGCACCATAATTGGGCGGTAACTGCATACCTAACAGCAACACTTTGGCCCCCGCCTGTTGCGAGGCTTCGATCATGCTTGCAAGATTCTGTTTCAATTGAGCAGGCAGTTGCCCGCGCAACCCGTCATTGCCACCCAATTCGACAATCACCACATCCGGTTTATGCTCTGCAAGCAGCGCCGGTAAACGCGCCAGCCCGCCGGCACTGGTATCGCCACTGATGGAGGCATTGATCACTTTATCGTCATGACCTTCCTTGCTCAGTCGCTGCTCAAGCAAAGAGACCCAGCCCAGACGGGTATCCAGGCCGAAACCCGCGCTGATACTATCGCCAACGATCAAGATTGTTCCCGCCGCTGCGTTCTGCGCCATACACATCAGGGCCAGAGCAGCACTTAAAAACCACACACGCATTGGATTCTCCATGGGCGAAAGTATTCTCACCGCGCAGAACCTTAGCAAAGTGGTTCCCAGCGCGGAAGGCGAGTTAATCATCCTTCACCCGCTGAACCTTGAATTGAACAAAGGCGACAGTCTGGCCATTGTCGGGGCTTCCGGCTCTGGCAAGTCAACCTTGCTGGGCCTGCTGGCGGGACTGGACTTGCCCAGCAGCGGCGAAGTCACCCTCGCCGGGCGTGCCCTGAGTACGCTGGACGAAGACCAACGCGCCAGGGTGCGCGCCGAACATGTCGGCTTTGTTTTTCAGTCCTTTCAGTTGCTCGACAGCCTCAACGCGCTGGAAAACGTCATGTTGCCGATGGAGCTTGAGGGCCGCAAAGACGCCCGCGAGCAGGCCCGCGATCTGCTGGAGCGTGTCGGTTTGGGACAACGCTTGAGCCACTCCCCGCGCCAACTGTCCGGCGGTGAGCAACAACGCGTCGCCATCGCTCGCGCCTTCGCCGCCAACCCGGATGTGCTGTTTGCCGATGAGCCCACGGGCAACCTCGACAGCCACACAGGGGAGCGCATCACCGACCTGCTCTTTGAATTAAACAAAGAGCGCGGCACTACGCTGGTACTGGTGACCCATGACGAACGCCTGGCACATCGTTGCCGACGCCTGATCCGCCTTGAAGCTGGCCGCATGGTCGGCCCTCTGGAGCCTTGATGGCACGCCTGCCGCTGTTGCGCCTGTTCAGCCTTGCCCTGCGCCAACTGCTGCGTGATGCACGCGCAGGCGAGTTGCGCGTGTTGTTCTTTGCCCTGCTGGTGGCCGTCGCGGCGAGTACCGCGATTGGTTACTTCGGGGCGCGCCTCAATGGCGCCATGTTACTGCGTGCCACCGAGTTTCTGGGGGCCGACCTGGTGCTGGATGGCACCTCGCCTGCCCGTGACGAGCAAGTGCGCCTGGGCAGAGAACTGGGACTCAAACATGCACGCGTGGTGGAGTTTTCCAGCGTGATCGCCACGGACAACGGCATTCAGCTGTCCAGCATCAAAGCGGCAGATGACGCCTACCCTTTGCGGGGCGAACTGAAAAGCGCGGCCCAACCCTATGCCGATGAACAAACAGGCGGCGGGCCCCTGCCCGGGGAAGCGTGGGCAGAATCGCGATTGCTCACCGCGCTGGACTTGCACGTCGGCGACACCATCGACGTGGGTTCCAAAACCGTACGCATCACCCGCGTGTTGACCTACGAACCCGACCGGGCTGGCAACCTGTACAGCCTCACACCCCGCGTATTGATCAACCTGAACGATCTGGTGGCCACCGGCATTATTCAACCCGGCAGCCGGGTCAATTTCCGCGAACTGTGGAGCGGCGAAGCGCCTGCGCTGCAATCCTACCGCCAAGTGATCGAGCCCGGCCTTGAGGCCAATCAGCGCCTGCTGGACGCCCGTGACGGTAACCCGCAAATAGGCGGCGCGCTGGGCAAGGCAGAGCGCTATCTGAACATGGCCAGTCTGGTTGCCGTGTTGTTGGCAGGTGTCGCCGTCGCACTCTCGGCCACCCGCTTCGCCAATCGCCGTTTTGATGCCAGCGCACTGCTGCGCTGCCTGGGCTTGTCGCGCCGCGAAACCTTGTGGCTGTTTGCCCTGCAACTGACTGTGCTCGGGCTACTGGCCAGCCTGGCAGGCGCCCTGCTCGGCTGGTTCGCGCAACTGGGCCTGTTTGCCTTGCTGCACAACTTGTTGCCCTCGCACGTGCCGCCGGGCGGTTTGATGCCCGCTATCGCAGGCATGGGCACCGGCCTGGTGGCGCTTGCCGGGTTTGCCTTGCCGCCGCTGGCTGCGCTGGGGCGCGTGCCGCCGCTGCGTGTATTGCGTCGCGACATGCTGCCGATTCCCGCCAGCACCTGGAGTGTCTACGGCGCAGCATTGCTCGCACTCGGGCTGATCATGTGGCGCATGAGCCTGGACCTGGTATTGACCTTCGCCCTCCTCGGCGGCGGCGTGTTGGCGGCGTTGGTGCTGGGCGGGCTGCTGTTGCTGGGCCTGCAAAGCCTGCGTCGCCTGCTGGCCGGGGCGTCACTGGCGTGGCGGCTGGGTCTGGGTCAGTTGCTGCGTCACCCACTGGCGGCGGCCGGTCAGGCCCTGGCCTTTGGCTTGATCCTGTTATCAATGGCCTTGATTGCACTGTTGCGCGGGGAGTTGCTCGACACCTGGCAAAACCAGCTCCCCAAAGACGCACCCAACTATTTTGCGCTGAACATCCTGCCCGCCGACAAAGACACCTTCGGCGCCCGGTTGATGGACCTGCAAGCCACAGCCGCGCCGCTCTACCCGGTGGTGCCGGGGCGTTTGATCAGCATCAACGGCGAGGCCGTGCAGGGTCTGGTCAGCAAAGACTCCAGTGGTGACAAAACCATCCAGCGCGACCTGAGCCTGACCTGGGCCGCCGACCTGCCTGCGGGCAATGAACTGACCGCCGGCACTTGGTGGGCTCAACAGCCCGGCGGCGGCATCCCCGGTGTGTCGGTCGAAGCCAAAGTGGCCGAAAGCCTGAAGCTGAAACTGGGCGATCACCTGACCTTCAGCGTCGCCGGGGTCAACCGTGAGGCAACCGTCACCAGCCTGCGCAGCATCAACTGGGACAACTTCCAGCCCAACTTCTTCATGATCTTCCAACCCGGCACCCTGCAAGATTTGCCTGCCACCTACCTCACCAGCTTTTACCTGGCTCCGGGACACGACAAGGAGATCATCGAACTGTCACGCAGCTTCCCGGCGGTCACCATCTTGCCAATCGAAGCCTTATTGGCTCAACTGCGCAGCATCCTTGCGCAAGTGACCATCGCCGTCGAGTACGTGCTGCTGTTTGTACTGGCGGCAGGCATGGCGGTGTTGTTTTCCGGCTTGCAGTCCACCCTCGACGAGCGTATTCGTCAGGGCGCCCTGCTGCGCGCACTGGGTGCCGAACGCGCATTACTGATCAAGGCACGGCGCATCGAATTCGGCTTGCTCGGTGCCACCAGTGGCCTGCTCGCAGCCTTGGGCACCGAATTGGTCAGCCTGGTGCTGTACCGGTTTGCCTTCGACCTGCCGTGGCACCCGCACCCGTGGCTATTGCTGCTGCCCGTGGTGGGCGCACTGATGGTGGGCGCTGCAGGTGTTTTCGGCACCCGAAGGGCGCTCAATACCAGCCCGCTGACAGTCCTGCGCGAGGGCTGATAGACTCGCGCCCTTCTCTGCCAATGGATTGCCCATGAGCCGCTATCGCCCTCCTCGCCCTGCTGGCACCGCGCTGATCACCCCGCAAGGTGAAGCGCGGATGCGTGCTGAACTTCACGAGTTGTGGCATGTGCGCAGGCCGCAAGTGACACAGTCCGTCAGCGAAGCGGCGGCTCAAGGTGATCGCTCCGAAAATGCCGAATACACCTACGGCAAAAAAATGCTGCGCGAAATAGACAGCCGCGTGCGATTCCTGACCAAGCGCCTTGAAAGCCTCAAGGTGGTCAGCGAAAAACCCAGCGACCCCAACAAGGTCTATTTCGGGGCTTGGGTAACGATTGAGGATGAAGAAGGCAAGCAAGCGCGTTACCGCATCGTTGGCCCTGATGAGCTGGACCTCAAACAAGGTCTGATCAGCATTGACTCACCTCTGGCCCGCGCACTGATTGGCAAGGCGCTGGACGCCGAGGTGCAAGTCCAGACGCCTACCGGCGAACAGTGGGTGTACATCGTAGCGATTGATTACCCGTAAGCGCTTCAGCGCAAGGTGATCAACCCCTGACGCGCTACGCGTACAAGATGGCGAATCACCGTTTCGGCCTGAAAAGCGCCGGGAGACTGGATCACCGCCAGATCGAAGCTGTCGTTGGCAAACCGCGCGAGGGTGTCACCCGCTTCGACAAACTGGATCAAAAACGCAGAAGCCCGGCCCTTGCGACGCGGCCAGCCGTCCAGATAACGCAACAGCGTTGGCTGATGCTTGCCGCCCAGAAGGATTTTTGGATTGCGAAAGGTTTGATTCGCCGTGATCGGCGCAAGACGTACAAAGGGACGTGGCTGACTCATCTATCGGTTCTCCGCCTCAGGATTCTGCGTGGCAGGTGAGAGGCAACACCGAACCAGCGCTTTAGCGGTATTTCGAGGCCTGCTTCAAGCCTCTTAGGTGGTCTGACGAACACCTGGCGCCCCGCAAGTAGCTGTTTAAATCGGCGCAAGAAAACATCCTAGATAAACCGGCTTGCAGCTGTCAAGAATCACGTATCCAAGTATTTGCACAATATCAATGCGGGCACCGATTGATGCCTGCCACAGTCCCTGGGTGCTTTGAGCTGACGAAGTACAAGACTGCAAACAAATGCGCCTGTGCGATGGAGGCAGTGTGAAGGTCGTACTCGATTGAATGGTTTTGCGACTGTTACACAGCCTCGCAATACTCGTCAGAGCCTACGGATGGTGTGCCCATCATTTGTCGTCGCTGACGAGGTACGAGGCTGCGATCGAGTGCGCAGCGCTCGTAAACCCGACCGTTGCAGCCTTTCCTTTACCTGAGGTGCCCCGTCGAATGGCTCACCCACAAGCTTGATGGCTGTTGCGCATTATCGGCGGGCAATCGCACCGTCGAGCGAAGCCTTGCCCGCACCTTCAATCAACACCGCAAGGGTGCCACCCAGCAATGCCAGAGCAAACTCATAACCGTTATTGGCCATAAACAGACCATTGCTGATATGCACCGTGAAGATCGCAACCAGTAGCGTGAACGACAAGCCCAACGCAGCGGGGCGCGCCAGCAAACCAATGATCAGCGCCAGACCACCAAAGAATTCAGTGCCGCCCGAGAGCAGTGCCATCAACGTACCCGGCGCCAGACCTATGCTTTCCATCCATTGCGCAGTACCCGCCAGACCCCCGCCGCCGAACCAGCCAAAGAGTTTTTGTGAGCCGTGGGCCGCAAAGATGATGCCGACAAAAATGCGTAACACTGTCAGGCCGTAACCCGCGTGAGTCCCTAAAACAGATTGGGTCAATTTGCTCATGGTGCAGTCCTTTCGTTAATCAGGTGGGGAATGAACGCCATACTAATCGGTTTTTATCATATAAAAAGCCGAATAAACGCGACATAACAATCAACTTATTCGATTATTTGCGAGAGACCAGTTTGGGCTGGGCTGGCTCCAGCGAGTCGCGCTCCCGGTCAAACGCTAAATAGTATTTGTTCACACTATTAACATAGCTGACCGCTCCCATTCCCACCTGCTCCATGGCAATGCGTTCGACCTGAAAGAACCATTGATTGGGGTTCAGCCCCCGGCGCCTGGCCTCTGCGCGCATGCCTTGCACCCGCTCCGGCCCCATGTTGTAGGCCGCCAGTACAAACGCCATGCGTTCACGCTCGTTCAATTGCGGGCTGGCAAAGAATTTGCGCCGGATCATTGCCAGGTACTTGGCCCCGGCCTGCACATTGCCCTCAACATTCTGAATGTTATTGACGCCCACCCGCTGAGCGGCCGAAGGCGTGATTTGCAATAGCCCGGTCGCGCCTCCCGTCCCCTTGGCATTGGGGTTGAGCGTGGACTCCTTGAAGGCCAGGGCGGCAAGGTTCAACCAGTCCATCCCCTGTTGCTGCGCATGTTTTTGCAACACCGGGCGCAGCTTTTCAAGCTTCTGGCGATCGGCACGCGCCAGAGGATAGTGCACGCGATACAAGCGCCGATAGACCCGTTCAAACGCCACATTTTGATCCGCCGGCACGGTGTAAGTGGTCAAAAAGCGATCCACACTGGCGCGTAACATCGACGCATCGCGCCGCACATACCAGCGCATCGCCCCCGGCTCGCTCACCAGTACCTTGCGATCAAAACGCAACTTGGGCATCAATTTCGCCCAGCGCTCGGCAATCGGTTGCTCGACCAAGGTGAGGTGATAAATACCCGCCTGCACCATCTCCAGCACATCTTCCACGGCCAACGTGGGATCAACCCACTCGATGTTCACTGGCGGCAATTTGCGCAGCGCCAGCTTTTGATTGATCAAGTTCAGCGCCTCCCCCGCCGCGCTGCCCGTCGTGAGCGCGACCGTGCGACCCGACAACTGCTCCAGACGCGTATAACGACGTTCGCCCTTGACCCCGACCAACATCAGCGGCACGCGTTCGATAATCGGATCACTGGGGGTGACTGCGTGCGTTGGCTTGACGTCCAGCAGTTCGCCGGGCGCCATCAAATCGCCTTCCCCGCGCAACAATGCGCCGAGCAATTGATCTTTGGCCTTGGGAATGATTTTAAGGGTGATTTCCTGACCGTCGCGGGCATGCCCGTTGAGGTAGCGCTCAAAAGCCCGCAGCCGGTGATATTCAACACCAATCGACTCGCCCTGCACTTGCCCCGAACTGTTGCGACTTTGATTGACCAGCACCCGCAGCACCTGACTGCTGCGGATTTGCGCCAAATCGCGCACCTGACTTGGCTGCCCGGCTTGTAGCGGGCCTGCCAAACGTGCCGTGGCCGTCAAAGGCAACAGCATCAGGCACAGCGCAATCAATAGCGTCGCTCTCGTCATCCGTTCTCCGCAAACAATACAGCCCGCCAGCCTGTCGGGTAACCCGACAACCGGTCGCCTTTATGAGGCTTTTGCAGCGCTGCCAGTTGTGTGCAAATGCGCGAATGCCACCGTTCAAAGACCGGGCATTGCACAATTGCGGCATTCAAAGACAACCATAACTGTCTGTAGTTCTTGGTTTTTCTTATTAAATCTACAGCTCTGATATGCTTCGCGGCCTGTGGCCTGAGGTAGCACCATGCAACTCATCGATATCGGCGTCAACCTGACCAACCCAAGCTTTGACGGTAAACACCAGGCGGTGCTGGACCGTGCCTACGCCGCTGGCGTGAGCCAATTAGTGCTCACCGGCACCAGCATTGAGGGCAGTGAACAGGCACTTCAGTTGTGCCACGAACTGGATGAAAGCGCTCAGCGGCTGTTCTGTACGGCGGGCATTCACCCGCATTCGGCCAGTGACTGGAACGCCGACAGCGCCGCGCGTTTAAGCGCATTGCTCAAAGAGCCGCGAGTGCGCGCCGTCGGCGAATGCGGGCTGGACTTCAACCGCGACTTCTCACCCCGCGCACAACAAGAAAAGGTCCTGGAAGAACATCTGGCGCTGGCCGTGGACTTGCAACTGCCGGTGTTTTTACATGAGCGCGACGCCAATCAGCGTTTGCTGGAAATACTGCGCGACTACCGAGACCGCCTGCCCGCCGCTGTCGTGCATTGCTTCACCGGTGAGAAGCGCGCGCTGTTCAGCTACCTCGATCTCGATTTACACATCGGCATGACCGGCTGGATTTGCGACGAGCGCCGTGGCACGCATTTACACCCCTTGGTACGCGATATCCCGCGGGGTCGCCTGATGCTCGAAAGCGATGCGCCGTATCTGCTCCCGCGCACCTTGCGCCCCAAACCCAAAAATGGCCGCAACGAGCCCGCCTATTTGCCTGAAGTGCTGCGTGAAGTGGCGTTGCATCGCGCTGAAAGTGAAGCCGAACTGGCCGAACACAGCACGGCTTGCGCCCGTGCATTTTTTGCTTTGCCTGCACTGATTTAACCGTGCCTGGTAACCGCTGGCGCAGACTGCACCCGCGGTTACACAAGACAAGCCCCTCCCACGCCCTTGACCCATATCAACACGAACGTCATCGACTGACGGCACAATGATGGCACCTTGCCAATATTGTTTCCGCCAAATCAGAGAAGACCTTCCATGGGTGCCTGGCTTAGCAACATCTCGCTCAAATACAAATTCTGGGCCGTCAACGCAGTGGCCTTTGTCACCACGCTGTTGCTGGTGCTCTACGCCGTGCAACTCGAACAGCAATCGCGTAGCGACGCCGCGCAGGCCAACGCCCGCGCCCAGGCGCAGCTTCTCGCTGCCTGGCCGCTGGGGCAACCCCTGCCACAGGCGGATTTTTTGTTGCCGGTCAGTGCCAGCCACATCCCCACCCTCAACGAGCAACCCCTGGCGCAGTTGAGTGAAGCCACCGGCTGGGTATCGATCAATCACATGCCGTTCTTCGGCCAGGACCCGCTGCTGGGCGCCGATGTCGTCACCCGCCCCGATGGCCAGCGCGTGGCCGTGCTCGCTTGGGCGCCGAGCCTGGCACAAGTGTTTGTGGAACGCCTGGCCAACTACGCCGTGGCCGTGTTTGTACTGATGCTGGCCATGCTGTGCGCCTCCCAAGTGCTGATTCAGTTTTTGCTCAGTCAACTCAACAAATTAAAAGACGTGATGCTGCACGTTGAAAAAACCGGCGACCTGTCGGCCCGTGTGCCGTTGGCCTGCACCGATGAAGTCGGGCAAATGGCAGGTGCGTTCAACGCCATGCAGGCCGGTTATCAACGTATCGTGCAGACCGTCGCCGACACTGCCGCGCAATTGGATGAAGGCGCCGCGCGGCTGGCCAGCAGCATGGACGAGGTGCGCCACGGCATGCTCGGTCAGCAAAGTGAGACCGACCAGGCCGCCACTGCCATCAACGAAATGACTGCCACGGTCTATCACATTGCCCAGCATGCAGGCGCCACCCGCGACCTGTCACAAACCGCCGACACCCTCGCGGGCAGCGGGCAACAAGTGGTCATTCGCGTGCAGGACTCCATCGCCAGCCTGTCCAACGGCGTGCAGCAAACCGCCGAGATGATTCAGCAACTGGCCCAAGACAGTCAAAAAATCAACGGCGTGGTCAGCGTGATTCACAGCATTGCCGAGCAAACCAACCTGCTGGCCTTGAACGCCGCCATTGAAGCCGCCCGCGCGGGCGAGATGGGACGCGGCTTTGCGGTGGTGGCCGATGAGGTGCGCAACCTCGCCAAGCGCGTGCAAAGTTCGACCGACGAAATCACCACCATGGTCTCGGCCCTGCAAGCGGGCACGCGCGACGCCGTGGACTTCATGCAGGAAAGCTCGTTCAAAGCTGACGATTGCGTGCAGCAAGCCCAAGAGGCCGGCGCAGCCCTGGCAGAAATCACCAGTGCCGTAGCGCAGATGCGCGAGAGCAATACGCAGATCGCGGTCGCCGCCGAACAACAAAGCCAGGTAGCTGAAGAAATGAACCGCGCGGTGGTCAGTATTCGCGACGTGACCGAAAACACCGTGCAACAAACCGTCGACTCGGCCACCACCAGCAATCAACTGGCGACCCTGGCCGGTGAATTGAATAGGGCCATTGGCCAGTTGAAGCTATAAGGCCAATAGCCATTCTTGATTCGTCTCGTCAGTGGCCCCGGCCTATCCTTTGTTCATCCGGTTCAGCACGCGCTGAACCTCTGAACTGAACAAAGGAGTGCACTCATGGGCAAACGTCATCCCAACCTGCCAGCCTGGCAATGGCGCTCGAACCCACAGAGCCGTCAGGGCGCGTCCCATCAGGCAATTGATCTGATCGCCGTCGCCTTGATGGTGGTGGCTTTCTTGCTGCTGGCTGCTGGCATTTTCAGTGGCAACGCTTCAAGCGCCGTGATTGGCCTGGTCACCCTGTTTGCAGCAATGAGCTTGCAACATCAAGGGCACAAGGTTCAAAACGAGCCACGTAGCCAAGCGTTTTGATTAACCAAACACCGCAACTGTTTGGCGGCTGATCGCAATTAACTCGCCTGCGGGCGACCACAGGTTAGCCGCCACATGACCGTAACCGTCCTGCGCATGCTCGATCACCGCCAGGTACTTGCACCATTCAAGGGTGCTGACCTGCGCCAAGGGCTGCACAAACTCGACCGTCCAGGTCAACGTGCTGCCAGCGGCCGGCTTGTCGAGCAGTGGCAGCAATGCCGGCGGCCAGGCATCGACCAGCGCCAATAAATGGGTTTCAGTCAGCGGTTCATCCTTGACCTCTCCCGCCAAACGCACCCAGCCGCCCATTTCACGCCCGCCCTTGCCGGTAAACGGCAGCGCGCCCACTGCCCAACCCATCGCCAGATGGCGCATGAATTCAGGGGTAATACCTTTGATGTAAGGCAGCAGCGGGCACTCGTCGACCGGTTTCATATCCGGTGCGGGCACGCTGTGCATTTTGACCGCAGACTCACGTGGCGCGCCGAAGCTGCCCTGAACCAGCGTCACCACTTGACCGTTTTGCAGCGCACGCCCCAGCACCTGGCTGACTGCCTTGCCTTCACGCAGCACCTGGACCTCAAAACTGATCGGCACATCAGGCTCGGCCGGGCCGACAAAACTCACCGATAAAGAACGCAAGGCGCGCTCAGGGCTGATCTGTGCGCGCATGGCCTCGTACTGCAAGGCCACCATCAAGCCACCAAAGGTGGCGCGTCCCTGACCCCAATCCGCCGGGATCGTCACCGCAGACGGGTCGTTACGCACGGCCGCAACCAATTCACAAAACTGCATGAGCACCTCGAAACCGATGAATAAGCGCCAATACTACCCACGCGCCTTACGCTGCACAGCGCTTATATCGGCCAAATCATGAGCGAAAACAGGCCGCGCTCAATTTGATCAGTGCCCGATCGGCCTGCTTCTCGCCACGCGCCAGTGTTTCGCGCCATTGCGCGACACACGGTTGCAAATCGGTCTGTTGTTCGGCCTGCAACAGCCATTGCCACGCGTCATGCCAATCGCCCAGGGCTTTTTGCGCGGCTTTGAGACGAGCCGCTACCAGGGCCGGTAGACGGTCCAGCTCGGGATACGCCTCGGCCCCGTAACGCACCCGCTTGATGAGTAACCGCACACGATGACGGTCATGCCCTGGATCATTCAGGGCGGTTTCAAGGGCCTTCCACTGTTTTTCCAGTACACGCTCGATGCGCTGGCGTAAGCCACGCAGCAAACCTTCACGCTCGGCGGCACGTATAAAACGCGGAAACACATCGAGGATCATCTGCAGTTGCGCCAACTGCGCGCTGTCGGCCACCGCCGCATAACTGCCCGACAGCTGCTCCAGCCTGCGTTCTGCCAAGGCGGCGTGTCCGTGTTGCTGCAAATGCGCGGCCAGCACTTCAAGGTCACGCAACGGCGTGGTCAAGGCGCCCACCTGTGACGCCGCCATCTCCAGCTGCACCACACCCGGCAAACCGCGCAAGGGCCGTAACAGGCTGCGCAAGCGACGCACCGTGGTGCGCAAGTCGTGCAGCGCCTCAGGGTCGGTGTGAGCCTGCAAACGCGCCTGACACGCCAACAACCTGACCTGCAGACGCACAATATTCGCCACGATCCGGTCTACCAATTGCGCCATCCTGCCCCTCCCGGTCATACGCGGGCTTAACGCCCTGCGCGCGACTCACGAATATAGAAACGCGCTTTCTCGGCTTTTTTGGAGCAGCCTTCAAACGCTTCGAACTGTTGTTGTGTTTTAGCCCCGGTCAGCAATGACAGGGCCTTGGAATAACTGATGGTGCCCGCGAAACCTTCTGCCTTGGCCAGGTCCAGCTCGTGCCAAGCGCTGTCCAACTGGGTGGCGCAGGTGTCGCGATAGGCTGTTTTACCGGCACAACCCGCCAGTACCAAGGCCATCAACGGCACACAAATAAGGGCTTTCATGCACATATCCTCAAACAATTAATGTTAATTAGAGGCTGAGACGCAAAAGCGTGGGAAAAGTGCCCGGTCCGCCAACGCGTCTGTGCAAGACTAGCTTGCTGATTAGGGAAAAGGCACTGCATTGTTAACGCCTGTCTGACGAAGGATCGTGTCATGAAAAAGCGCATTGCATTAGTGCTCGGCTCTGGCGGTGCCAGAGGTTACGCGCACATTGGCGTCATTGAAGAACTCGAACGCCGTGGTTACGACATTGCCTGCATTGCCGGGTGCTCGATGGGGGCCGTGGTAGGCGGCATTTACGCGGCCGGCAAGCTTGACCTGTACCGGGACTGGATTCAAAGCCTGGACTATCTCGATGTGTTACGGCTGGTGGACGTGAGCTTTCGACTCGGCGCCATTCGCGGCGAAAAGGTGTTCGGGCAAATTCGCAATATCGTGGGCGAAATCAACATCGAAGATTTGCGCATTCCCTACACCGCCGTGGCCACCGACCTGACGCACCAGCAAGAAATCTGGTTTCAGGAAGGCTGTCTGCATCAGGCCATGCGCGCCTCAGCCGCCATCCCGAGCCTGTTTACCCCGGTCATGCAGGGCAATCGCATGCTGGTCGACGGCGGCCTGCTCAATCCGCTGCCCATCGTGCCGGTGGTGTCCAGCCATTGCGATCTGATCATCGCCGTCAACTTGAACTCAACCAGCCAAAACAGCTACCAACTGCCGGTAATTCAACGCCCGCCCGCCTTCAAAAGCCGCTTTGACACCCTGATGAATTCACTCGGCTCGCACATGCCGTTTCGCAACAAACATGCCAGTGACCTGCTGGAGCTGGAGCAGGTCATGCTCAAGCCGCTGCCCGACAGAGCGCCCAACCCGTGGGTTGAATCGACCCGCCCCGGGGCGCAACAACCGGCGGCTGCGCCCACTCAAGAAGGTGCGCCCAAGTCCGCGTCCGGCTCTTTTATCATCGACAACGTAGGGCCTGCGTCACTGTTGGACTTGATCAACCAGAGTTTCGAGGTGATGCAGACGTCGCTGGCGCAATACAAGATCGCCGGTTACCCGCCCGACATTTTGATTAACGTACCCAAGCGTGTGTGCCGCTTTTTCGAGTTCTACAAAGCCCCCGAGCTGATCGCTTTGGGCCGTGAAATTGCCCGAGACACCCTGGACCGTTACGAAAGCGAGGAACACTAAGTGTCCAGCAGGCGATAACCCACGCCGGGTTCGGTCACGATAAACCGCGGGCAGGTCGGATCGTCCATCAGCTTTTGTCGCAGATGGCCCACGACGATGCGCAGGTAATGGCTGTTTTCGACGTGGGTCGGCCCCCAAATGTCCTTGAGCAATTGCTGTTGGGTGATCACGCGCCCAGGGTGGCGCGCCAATTGCGCCAGTACCGCGTATTCCTTGCGGGTCAGCGCGACTTCCACGCCCTCCAGCAACACCCGGCGAAAGGCCAGGTCTACCGTCAAAGGCCCGACCACCACGCCAGCCTCTTGCACCTCGCCACTGGGCGCCTGACGCAGCAACGCCCGCACCCGCGCCAGGAACTCCTGAATCCCGAAGGGCTTGGTCACGTAATCATTGGCCCCGCCATCGAGCGCCTCGACCTTTTGCGCTTCGCTGGCCCGCACCGACAGCACCAACACCGGCACCCCCGACCACTGGCGCACCTCATGCAATACCTGCTGGCCGTCCATGTCAGGCAGACCCAGGTCCAGCACCAGCAGGTCTGGCTGGTGCAATGCGGCCTGGCTCAAGCCCTCGGCCCCGGTGGCGGCTTCCAGCACCTGATACCCCTGAGACACCAGGCTGATACGCAAGAACTTGCGGATCTGCGGTTCGTCGTCGATCACCAAAACAGTCGTGGGCTGGCTCATGGCAGTTGATCACCGTGCAAAGAGGGGCGAAGGATATCAGTGTTCACCGCTGGCCTCTTCGCGTTCTGGCTGCGGCTGTTCAGGCAGCGGCAAATGCAACGTGATGCAAGTGCCGCGACCCTCGATACCCTCAGCCACGCTGATGCGTCCGCCGTGGGCGCCCACCATGCCCTGACAAATCGCCAGCCCAAGCCCCGTGCCCTGCCCGCCCCGATCCCCGCGGGCGGCGGTGTAAAACATGTCGAAAATTTTCGCCCGGTCTTCTTCCGGAATGCCCGGTCCCTGATCGGTTACCGCAAACCACAATTCCCGCTCATCAGCCCCGGCCACCAGTTGCAGCACCCCGTGCGGGGGCGAGAAGCGTGCGGCGTTTTCAAGCACATTGACCAGCGCCTGCTCGATCAATGCGGCGTGGATGTGCAGCAACGGCAGGTGCGCGGCCACATCAACCTGCACCTGCAACGGCGCCAGCACGGCGCGCAGACGATTCAGAGCACTGCCAACGATGTCTGCCGGCGACACCCAGTCGCGGGCCAGCTTCAAGGCACCGTGGCCCAGACGGGTCATGTCCAGCAGGTTTTGGATGTAGCGGTCCAGCCGCTCGGCCTCGTCGCGGGTGCCTTCAAGCAACTCGCGCCGGTCCGCCAGCGCAATTACTTCGCCCAGCGCCAGCAAGGTGTCGATGCTGCCGCGCATGGTGGTCAGCGGCGTGCGCAAATCATGGGACACCGACGCCAGCAACGCGCTGCGCAACTGTTCGGTTTCACCGTGCAGACGCGCCGCCTCCAGATCCTCAGCCAATTGCGCACGCGCCAGTGCCTGCGCCAGCGGTTGGCTGAGCGCCATCAGCAAACGCCGACGTTGACCACTCAGCGTCTGGCCTTCTTTGGGGCTGACACCCAACAAGGCCAGCGGGCCATCATCGACAGTCAACGGCCACCACCACCAGCGCCCCATCGGTAACGTGCCGGTGCCTTTGCCAGCTGGCTGTTCGTGGGTCCAGGCCCAGTCTGCGGCAGCGCGCTCGGCTTCATTGAAGGTCAGAGGGCCGCCGGTTTCGACCATCCAGCCGCCGTTGCCATCGCGATTGAGCAAGCACAGGTTGAGTTCTTGCCAGCCGCTCAAGTGCTGGGCCGCGGCGCTAACCACCGCCTTGCGGTCGGTGGCTGCCGTCAGTTTGCGCGACAGGTCGAGCAACTCTGTGGTCTCTTGTTGCGTCTCGCGCAACGCCTGCAACTGGCGCCGCTGGCGAGCGGCCAGGTTCCCGGTCAAGGCCGCCATCAACAGGAAGAACACCAGCGTCAGCACATCCTCTTCGCGCTGGATGCTGAGCGAGAAGTTGGGCGGGATAAACAAGAAGTCATACGCCAGAAAAGACAGCGCCGCACACGCCAGCGCCGGGCCCAGGCTACTGCGCACGGCCACCAGCAGCACAGCTGCCAAAAACACCATCGAGATGTTCGGCAACGCCAATACGCTGGACACGCCCCAGGCCAACGCACTGGCCAATACCGTGGCCAGCAGGGCCAACCCATAATCAAACCACGCCCATGAGTAGGTACGCCGTCGGGAGGGGGTGTCCGGGGTTGGCTCGTTGTCGAGCACGTTGATTTCAAGGCCGTGGGCATCGCGCAGCAAGCGTGAGGCCAAACCGCCGCCAAACAGCTTGCGCCGCCAGGACGGCCGCGACTGCCCCACCAACAGCAAACTTGCGCGCCGTTCGCCCGCGTGCTGGATCAGGGTTTTGGCCACTTCACCGGCGCGCAATAACACCACTTCACCGCCCAGCCGCTCGGCCAACTGCTGCGCGCTTTGCAGACGCAGGCGCGATTGCTCATCACGGGCGCTGCCGTTGTCAACGTGCACCAGGCTCCACGGCAGATGACGGCGTTCCGCGACCCGGCTGGCGTGACGCACCAACCGTTCGGCCTGCACATCGCCATCAATGCCCACCAACAAACGCCCACGCAAGGCCGGGGCAGCCTGGCCCAGTTGGCGATAGCCTTTGTCCAGCTCATCATCGACGTACACCGCCGCAGTCTGCATCGCCAGTTCACGCAGGGCGTTGAGGTTGGTCTGGGTGAAAAAGGCGTCAATGGCCGCGCGCGCTTGCTCGGGTACGTACACCTTGCCGTCGCGCAGTCGCTCCAGCAGCTCGCGCGGCGGCAGGTCGATCAGCAACAGTTCGTAGGCTTCCTGCACGATCCAGTCGGGCAGGGTTTCGCGCACCTGCACCCCGGTGATACCGCGCACCTGATCATTGAGGCTTTCCAGATGCTGGACGTTGACCGTGGTGTACACGTCAATCCCGGCGGCCAATAACTCTTGTACGTCTTGCCAGCGTTTGGCGTGGCGGCTGCCGGGGGCATTGCTATGGGCCAGCTCGTCCACCAGCACCAATGAAGGTTGGGCCGCCAGCAAACCATCGAGGTCCATCTCTTCGAGCTGCACGCCACGGTACTCGGAACGCACCAGCGGTTGTTGTGGCAGGCCGTTGAGCAACGCCTGGGTTTCGGCGCGGCCGTGGGTTTCGACCACCCCGGCGAGCACTTTGACCCCTTGGCGCAGTTGCATGTGCGCCGCTTGCAGCATGGCGTAGGTTTTGCCCACGCCGGGGGCCGCGCCCAAAAACACCTTGAGCCGACCACGTCCCGCCCGTGGCAAATCAGCTAACAACGCATCGGCGCGACCGGAATCTGTCATGTCTATACCTATTCAAATGAAGAGCCTCGCAGGCTGCGAGCTTTCGATCTTAAAAGCTCGCAGCCAGCGGGTTGGGTGTTTCAGTGTTTCAGCTGCGCCAGCGCCAGGTTCAGGTTCAGTACGTTGACCACTGGCGGCCCTACCAGCGGCTGCTCGATATGCGTCTGCAACAGTTGCTCAACCGTTTGCACGGGCAGGCCACGGGCCGCCGCCACACGGGCCAGTTGATAGCGTATTGCGGCGGGTGGCAAGTGCGGGTCCAAACCACTGGCCGACGTGGTGAGCATCGCCAATGGCACCGGGCCTTGTTCGGCCACTGCCAACTCGGCGGCACTGTCCTTGATCCACGTCGCCAGCGCCGGGTTGCTCGGTGCCAGGTTACTCGCGGCACTCGACACCGTGGCATACGCCCCGGCCGAAGGGCGCGAGTGAAACCACGCGTCGCCGGTGAACGCCTGCGCGATCAGCCCGGAGCCGCGAACGTTGCCCTCTGCATCGCGCACCAGGCTGCCGTTGGCCTGCTCGGGAAAGGCCAGTTGCGCAATCCCGGTCACGGTCAGTGGGTAGATCACGCCCGTAATTGCAATCATCAACACCATCAGGCTCAGGGCCGGACGTAAAAGAGTAGCCATGACACGTTCCTCCACGGGTTAAACCAAATGCAGCGCGGTGAGCAGCATGTCGATCAGTTTGATGCCCACAAACGGCACCACCAGACCACCCAGGCCATAGATCAGCAGGTTGCGTCGCAGCAATTGCGCTGCACTGGCCGCCTGCACCCGTACGCCGCGCAAGGCCAACGGAATGAGCACCACGATGATCAGCGCGTTGAACACAATTGCCGACAGGATTGCGCTCTGCGGGCTGTTGAGGTGCATCACGTTGAGTACGCCCAACTGCGGGTAAATCGTGGCAAAGAGCGCGGGCAGTATTGCGAAGTATTTGGCCACATCGTTGGCGATGGAAAACGTGGTCAGCGCGCCCCGTGTCACCAACAACTCTTTACCGATCTGCACCACGTCCAGCAGTTTTGTCGGATCGCTGTCGAGGTCGACCATGTTTGCCGCCTCGCGCGCGGCCTGGGTGCCGTCATTCATCGCCATGCCGACGTCGGCTTGCGCCAGGGCCGGGGCGTCGTTGGCACCGTCACCGCACATGGCCACCAGCCGACCGTCGTTTTGCTCCTGACGAATGCGCGCCAGTTTTTTCTCGGGCGTGGCTTCGGCCAACACGTCGTCCACCCCGGCTTCAGCGGCAATCGCTGCGGCCGTCAGCGGGTTATCGCCAGTGACCATCACCGTACGAATCCCCAGTTTGCGCAGCTCGGCGAAACGCTCGCGAATGCCGGGTTTGACCACGTCTTTGAGATGAATAGCGCCCAGCAGTTTGCCTTGCACGCACACCAGCAACGGGGTGCCGCCGCTCTGGGCGATCTTGTCGATTTCCCGCGACAGGGCGGGCAACACTTCGCCGCGCTTGAGGCCGACAAACGCCAGCACCGAATCCACCGCACCTTTGCGATACACCTGAGCGTTGCAGTCAACCCCCGACAAGCGTGTTTCAGCGGTGAACGGCACCGCTGTAATGTCGCGGGCATCGGGTTCAGGCAGCGCATGGTGACCACGGATGAACTCGACGATGGATTTACCTTCCGCCGTGTCGTCCGCCAGCGAGGCCAGCAGTGCGCCCTGCGCCAGTTCAATCGCCGTCACGCCGGGGGCGGCGTAAAGCGCAGTGCAGCGCCGGTTGCCGAAGGTGATGGTGCCGGTCTTGTCCAGCATCAGCACATGCACGTCACCTGCGGCCTCAACAGCGCGCCCGGACTTGGCAATCACGTTCAGACGCACCAGGCGGTCCATACCGGCGATGCCGATGGCCGAAAGCAAGCCACCAATGGTGGTCGGGATCAGGGTCACCAGCAGCGCCACCAGAAACACCAGCGGCAGGCTGCCACCGGCAAAGTAGGCAAAGGGCTGCAAGGTCACGACCACAATCAGAAAGATCAGGGTCAAACCGATCAGCAAGATATCCAGCGCCACTTCGTTAGGGGTTTTCTGGCGCTTGGCGCCCTCCACCAGTGCGATCATGCGGTCCAGTGTCGACTCGCCGGGGTTGGCACTGATGCGTACCAGCAGCCAGTCCGAGACCAGGCGAGTATTACCCGTGACCGCCGAACGATCACCGCCCGATTCACGAATCACCGGCGCCGATTCACCGGTAATCGCCGCTTCGTTGACGGCGGCAATGCCTTCGATGACTTCACCATCACCTGGGATCATCTCCCCCGCTTCGACCCGCACCACATCCCCTTTGCGCAAGCGGGTGGCGGGCACCACTTCATAGCTGCCATTGGCAGTGCGACGGCGTGCACTCAAGCCCACACTGCCGGCCTTCAAACTGTCGGCGCGGGCTTTGCCCCGGCCTTCGGCCAAGGCTTCGGCGAAGTTGGCGAACAACACGGTGAACCACAGCCACACGGCGATTTGCAACGCCACGCCGGTGGGTACGGCCGGGTCCGGCAGCAAACACAACATCGTGGTGAACACGGCGGTCAGTTCTACCACCAGCATCACTGGCGAGCGCTTGAGCTGACGCGGGTCGAGCTTGACGAACGCTTGCAGCAACGCAGGGCGCCACAGGTCGGCAAACGCGGTTTTAGGTGATTGCGGCGCCTGGGTATCAGGCGCTGGCGTCAGCTGTTTAACAGGAGCAGGCAGGTTCATCATCGTTTCCTCACAAGCCCAGTGTCAGTTGTTCAGCGATAGGGCCCAGGGCCAGCGTCGGTAAAAAGGTCAAGCCGCCCACCAGCAAAATGGTCATGGTCAGCAACACCACAAACAACGGGCCGTGGGTGGGGAAGCTGTCCTGGCCCACGGGGGCGGTTTTTTTCATCGCCAGACTGCCCGCCAGCGCCAGCACCGGCAGGATGTAACCGAAGCGCCCAATCAACATGCCCAAGCCCAGCATCAGGTTGTAAAACGGTGTGTTGGCGTTCAACCCGGCGAAGGCCGAGCCGTTGTTGGCGCTGGCCGAGGTGAAGGCGTACAGCACCTGACTGAAGCCATGAGGGCCGGGGTTACTCACCGACGCCACGGCACTCGGCACACTGGTCGCAATCGCGGCCATTACCAACACACCCACCGGCATCACCAGCAACGTGACCACCAGCAATTGCACCTCTTTGGCCTGCAACTTTTTGCCCAGGTATTCGGGTGTGCGGCCAATCATCAGGCCCGCCAGAAACACCGCGATCAGCACGTTGAGCAACATGCCGTAAAGGCCTGCACCCACCCCGCCAAAGATCACCTCGCCGACCATCATGTTGACCAGCGCCACCATGCCGCTCAGCGGGTTGAGGCTGTCATGCATGCCATTGACCGAGCCGTTGGAGGCCGCGGTGGTGGTTTCGGTCCACAACACCGTGGCGGTGGTGCCAAAACGCACTTCTTTGCCTTCCAGTGGCGCAGTGCGCTCAACCAGCGGACTGTTCAGCGCCGGGTTGGGTTGATTTTCGGCATACAGCGCAGTGCCGCCGCCGATCAAAAACAACGCCAGCATGCAGGCGATGATCGCGCGGCTTTGACGCAGATCCTTGACGTAATGGCCGAAGGTAAACACCAGCGCCACCGGGATCAAAATGATCGACGCCACTTCAAACAGGTTGCTCCAGGCGGTCGGGTTCTCGAACGGATGCGCCGAGTTCACCCCGAAGAAGCCACCCCCGTTAGTGCCCAACTGCTTGATCGCAATCTGGCTGGCAGCCGGGCCCAGCGGGATCACTTGGTCCACGCCCTGCATCGTCACGGCATGCACATAATGGGCGAAGGTTTGCGGCACGCCCTGCCACACCAGCAACAGCGCCAGCACCAGGCACAGTGGCAACAGGCCGTAGAGCGTGGCCCGGGTCATGTCCACCCAGAAGTTGCCCAGCGTCTGCGCCGAGCGACGACTGATACCCCGGCATAACGCGACCAACACCGCCAAACCGGTGGCGGCGCTGACGAAGTTCTGCACGGTCAGCCCGGCCATCTGGCTGAAATAACTCAGGCTCGCTTCACCGCTGTAGCTCTGCCAGTTGGTGTTGGTGACAAAACTCACCGCGGTGTTAAACGCCTGTGTCCACTCCTGACCCGGCAACTGCTGCGGGTTGAGCGGCAAATACTGCTGAAACAGCAAAATGCTGAACAGCAGCACAAAGCCTGCGAGGTTGAACGCCAACAGGGCCAAGGTGTATTTCTGCCAGCTTTGCTCAACACCCGGCTCAACCCCGGCGAGGCGATAACAGACCTTCTCTACCGGCCCCAACACCGGCGTGAGCCAGGTACGCTGGCCTTCCATGACCTTGTAATAAAAGCGTCCCAGCCACGGGGCCGGGAGCAACACCAGCGCAAAAAAAGCCAGAATCAGCCCATAGTCATAACTGTGCATACCCGCTCCTAGTTCCGATCTGCGCGCAACAGCGCAACCAGCAGATAAACGAACAACCCCACCGCCAACAGCAGCGACACCCCATCGAGAACGCCCATGCAAACTCTCCCCAAAACGGCGATTGCCGCGTAGGGGGAAAGTGTGGGGTTCAAGGGTGTAAAGGATCGAGATCGAGGGGCAAGCGAGGGCGTAAAGAAGGCGTAAAGAAACAGGGGCAGACCGTAACCGCCAGTGGCTACGGGTAGGGGGTTAGATCAACGCAACAGGGGCGTATCGAGCACGTCGCTGGCACCGCCGAGTACGCTCTCGCTCAACTGAATAAATGACGCCGTGTTGACCGTGTCCATGCGCATCAACGCCTGGCTCACATCATCCAGCGAACGCTTGCTGTGGGTGTGTACCCGTATTTCGCGGTCCAGCGCCTGCAACAGCGTGACCGCGCGCGCCACGATGGCCGGGCTGGTTTGCGGGCCGCGCAGACGCGTCACGCTTTTACCCGCCGCATTGAGCTTGTGCTGCAAGGTTTGATAGCGCTCATCACTCATGCCACCCGCACGACGCATCAGTTCGATGGCGTAGTATTCGTTCAGTCCTTCACTGAGCCAGGCATGACCGGCCTCAGCATTGAGCCCGCTGAACAGTTGCACCACTTCGCGCAACAGCGGGCTGGTGCCCGACTCGCTGACCATCGGCACGGCACTGCTCAGGTAAATCGAATGACGATCGGCGCTGGCGCCCTTCCACATCGGGCTGCCTGCACCGACGATCAGTAATTTGGGCGGATTACGCGGGAACACCGCTTGCACCTGCGGCCAGACGAAGGTCAGCAAGGTGAGCACATCCATGCGCCGCATCCCCTGCCCTTGCGGCGCGGCGACGGTGACCTCGGTTTCACCCAGCGTGGTGCGACGGCTCCCCAGCGTACCGGCCAGCATCCAGCCAGTGGGGCGGTCAAACAGGCGCGACACATCATCAATACGGAAGCGGTTTTTGCCAATCCGCGGCCAAGCGGTTTCGACACTTTTCCAGCCCTTGGGCAACTCGAATTCAAGGCGTGACACCAACTCGGTGCCGTCCTGTTGATCGAGACTGGCCGGCGGCACCAATTGCTCGCCCCGAAACAACGCCCACTTGGGCGTGATGTCGGTGTCGAAACTGCCGTTTTTGAACGCATGGTTCAGGCGCACACGGTAGGTCAGGCTCGACGGGCCTGACCCGGGATGCCACACCCCGCGACTGTGTTGCGCGTCAGGGGAGAGCTGCCACTGCCCGTCGGCCTTGAAATCGCTGTAGCTGCCCGGCGCACCCAGGTCGAAATCCAGGCTGCGCACGGCTGAACCGTCCGCCAAGGTGAGCCGCACCTGAGCCTGACCGGTGTCAGGCTCAAATTGCACGTGATAATCCAGGTCCACTTTTTTGGCAGCCCACGACGGCGTGCCGAGCAATGCAATCAGCAGCCCCAGGGTCAATCGGTAACGCAGCGGCATACACACTCCTTGCGACCGCTCCGGCATTTAACCGGCGCGAAAAATCAGATGATCTTCCCAATCGTCTTCCGGCACGCTGCCCTCGGCGAGCATGCGCCCCGATTGCGAGATGCGTTCGTGATGCACCGCATCCCGGTCACCACAGACCAAGTGGTGCCACAACGGCAAATCCTTGCGCTCGCTGACCAGTCGGTAGCCACAGGTAGGCGGCAACCATTTGAACTCTTCAGCCTGGCCCGGCGACAGTTGAATGCAGTCCGGGACCGAATCACGGCGCTTGGGGTAATCGGTGCACTGGCAGGTTTTCAGATCGAGCAGTTTGCAGGCAATGCGCGTGTAGTAGACGCTGTTGTCGTCTTCATCTTCGAGCTTTTGCAAGCAGCACAGGCCGCAGCCGTCGCACAGCGACTCCCATTCCTCTTGATCAAGTTGATCGAGGGTTTTGCGGATCCAGAACGGTTCAACTTTTGCGGCCATGGCTCAAACATCAACATCGGGCAGTGGAAAAGGCCGCCAGTCTAGTGCCCAAGGCCCCGCGGGCCAAGGGCTTGTCGTCAGACTTGTCACACAGATGGCATAACAGTAGCTTTACGCCTACGCTCAATCGCGAAAACAACTCAGGTAACGAGAATGACTGCTAATACCCGCATTGCCGATCACGCCATTCATGAGCAATTTACCCAGCGTTGGTCGCCCCGCGCCTTCACCGATGCCACCCTCGACAAACCCACGTTGATGAGCTTCTTTGAAGCCGCTCGCTGGGCACCTTCGGCCTATAACTCGCAACCGTGGCGCTTTCTGTTTGCCTTGCGTGGCACCCCAGACTTTGACCGCTACCTGAGCCTGCTGGTCGAGTTCAACCAGGGTTGGGCCAAACATGCCGCCGCCCTGGTGGTGATTGTGTCGAAAACAACGTTTGCCGCGCCGGGCACCACCGAAGAAAAACCCTCGCCGACCAATGCATTCGACACAGGCGCTGCCTGGGGCCATTTGGCGCTACAAGCTCACTTGAGCGGCTGGCACACCCACGGCATGAGCGGTCTGGATTACGAGCGCGCCCGCCAGGAACTGAAAATCCCGGAAGGCTATGCCGTGCAAGCGATGGTGGCAATTGGCAAGCTGGGCGATAAAGCGACGCTGGTCGATTACCTGCAAGCCAAAGAAGTACCGAGCCAGCGTGAACCGCTGAGCACGTTGGTGGCCGAAGGCGATTTCAGCCTGTAAGCCAAGCAAAGCGTCTAGTCGCCGCCCAGCTACACGAGGCGGCGACAAGACGCCAAGCGAACTCGGTGCGCGTGACGCACCGGGTCAATAGGTTTGCGACGTATCCCGCCCATCGCAGCCTCGCGTCGCTCGGTAGCTACTACCGTTAATAGCCGCGGTCGAAATCCACTTCGCCACGCATCGGCTGCCCCGCTTGAAACGCCCGCAGGTTATCGACAAACAGTTGCACCATCATCGGCGGCGAGGTGGGCGCCGAGCTGTGGCCGGTCAGCAACAACCCCCAGGCTGTCCAGAACGGGTGTTTGGCCGGCAACGGCTCCTGACGGCAGACGTCAATCACCGCCGCCGCCAAGTGGCCCACGCGCAACGCCTCGACCAGGTCCGCATCCACCACCGCCACGCCACGGCCGACGTTGATAAACACCCCGTTCGGGTTGAACTGCGCAAACAGCTCGGCATCGTACAGGTCATGGGTGTCCGCCGTGTTGGGCAGCAGGTTCACCACGTAATCCATGCCCCCGACCAAACGCGGCAAGTCGCTCAGAACCCCGACTTCCTTGAACGGCGCTTGTTCACGGGCCGTACTGGCAATGGCAAACAGCTCAACGCCAAACGGTTGCAGAAATTGCGCCACGGTCTGGCCAATGTCACCGGCGCCGACGATCAGCACCTTGCGCCCGACCAGGCTCTGACCCATGCGGTTGTCCCACTTGCGCTCAACCTGGCTGACCAGCCGCGCCATGACTTCGCGCTCATGGCCCAGCATGTAGGTGAGCACATATTCGGCCATGACCTGACCGAAAATGCCCACGGCGCGGGTCAGCCGGTAATCACGTTGCAAACCGCTGGCCAACAGCGGCGTAATGCCCGCCCAGGTCGATTGCAACCACTGCGGCCGATGACCCTGACGCATCAGCGTGGCCAACAGATCAGGCTGACCCAGCCACACCGGGCAATCAGCAGCCAGACGCGACAAGTGCGCAGAGTCGCCACTGCTGAGCACCTCCAGATCAGGCGCTGCCTGTTGCAGAAGTCGGGTGTACAGAGGGTGGTCGTGTTCGGCAATCAGAACGCGCATGTTCTTAACCTTTTAAAACGCTGCCAGCGTCCGCCGTCGAGGTTTCACTCGTCGAATTCGGCCACCGCCAATCAATTTGAGTCCATTCAGGGCAGGTGCCCCATGCCGGGCACCTGATGGCGCACTTACATCGGGTCGTTGCGGCGCAACAACTCTTCGGGCAAGTGCTCGATGTATTCGTCTTCAGCTGGCGGCATTTGCAGGTGATAACCCTGTTTATCCAGGTTTTCCAGCACCACGACGATGTCTTCCCGCGACAACGTGCGCTCGGGGGTGAGCACCAGGTCAAACGCGTGAATGGCTTTGCCAAACGCGGCCATCAACGGCTCAGGCACGCGTTCAAGGGCATCGGCCTTAAGCACATACAAATACATGCCGTCGCGCTTGGTGCTGCGATAGATAGAGCAAATACGTTTCAAGACGGTTCTCCAGCGGTGGCGAGGCTATCGAGCAATGCCTGACCCATCAGCTCACGGCGCCAGCCGCGCAGTGAGTCGGGTAATTGATAAGGCCCATTGGGAAAGCCGCTTTTAACCAGCGCTTCCAGGGTTTTCTTGCGCAGCATGAGCTCGGGGGCCATGTTCAGTTGCTCGGCGTAGACCTGACCGATTGCACGCAGGCGCTTGATCAATGCCGCCGCCTCTACCGGTAACGGCTCAGGGACTGCGGCGGGCCATTGCTCGGGCGGTACGCTGCCCGCACGTTTAATCAAGTCCAGCAAGAACTCGCCATCCTGGCGCACAGTGCGCGGGTGCATGTCTTCTATGCGCGCCAGCGACACCAAATTGTCGGGCTGGGTTTTGGCCAATGGCCACAACGCATGCTCACGCACAATGCGGTTACGCGGCAGATCGCGAGCACGGGCTTCACGCTCGCGCCAGGCACAGATCTCACGCAGCACGGCCAACTGATCGCGCGACAGCTTCCACGCCAGCTTGGCGTCACGGTAAACCTCGTACGGGTCCACTTCGCGGCGCAAGTTGGCCACCAGTTCAGCGCCGTCTTCCAACACCCATGCGTATTTTTCATCCGACAGGCGCGGGCGCAACAGCACGTAAACCTCAGCCAGGTGCAGCGCATCTTCGGCGGCGTAGCTGATCTGGGTTTCGGACAACGGGCGTTGCAGCCAGTCCGAACGGGTCTCGCCCTTGGGCAGGTCGAGGTCGAGCACTTCTTTGACCAAGCGCGAGTAACCCATGGAGAAACCCAGGTTCAGATACGCGGCGGCCAGTTGGGTATCAAACAGCGGCGCGGGCAAACTGCCGGTCAAGCGCAACAAGACCTCAAGGTCTTCGCTGCATGCGTGCAACACTTTGACCACGGCCGGGTTTTCCAACAAGGCGGCCAACGGCTGCCAATTGTCGATGGTCAGCGGGTCAATCAGGTACGCCCGCGTGCCGTCGCCAATCTGAATCAGGCCGGCAATGGGGTAAAAAGTGTCGACCCGCATAAATTCGGTGTCGAGGGCGACGAACGGCAAATGTTGCCATTGGGCGCAATGTTGGCCGAGGCTATCGTTGTCGCGAATCCAGTGAATATCGATGGCCACACGGCTCTCCCTTGAAGAATGGCGCGCAGTATATATCGGCATCGGGGATTTCCGGCGATTGGCGCACAAACTTGTCGACGAAATTACCTACGCAATTTCGAGCGATAACTTTCATCACTTTTTGGCTTTTATTGTGTAGTTTGCGCGTGCACATGCGTCAAAACCCCCTGAACTCATCATGAAGACGCTCGCTGGCGACATCACACTCATGCAGGTATGAAACATGAGGTGACAAGGCGGCCCGCCTTTGACTCAACCCCGCCACCGCTCACAGAACACGAGGATGCCCTGTATGCGTAAGCCGTTTGAATTTTTTGCCATTGCGCTCCTGATAACGGGCCTGAGTACGGGTGCAAACGTGGCGAGAGCAGAAGGCTCCACCGCAAAAATCGATGCCGTCGTACACAAGAACGCCGCCCAGGTCATGCAGCAATACAACGTGCCTGGACTGGCCATTGCAGTCAGCGTTAATGGCAAAACGCATTTCTACAACCTTGGTCTCGCCTCAAAGGCCACTCAAGCCCCCGTCACCTCCGATACGTTGTTTGAAGTTGGCTCCATCAGCAAAGTGTTTACCGCCACCCTGGCCACTTACGCGCAAGCCAATGGCCAACTGTCACTCAACGACCCCGTCAGCACCTACCTGCCTGAGTTCCAAAACACGCCCTTCGGCAATGTGCCCCTCATGCACTTGGCCACTCACACCGGGGGCGGCTTCCCGTTGCAAGTACCCGATGCGGTGCAAAACGATGCACAACTGATGGGCTATCTCAAAGCCTGGAAGCCGGAATACGTCGCGGGCAGCAAGAGAAGCTACGCCAACCCGAGCATCGGCATGCTGGGGCTGATCACCGCCAAGCGCATGAACATGCCCTATGCCCAGGCGCTGCAAGGTCAGTTGTTCCCGGCACTGGGCCTCAAACACAGCTACCTGAACATCCCGGCCAGTGAAATGCCGTTATACGCCCAGGGCTATAACAAGCAGGATGAACCCGTCAGGTTGGGGGCAGGTGTATTGGCGGATGAAGCCTACGGGGTAAAAACCACTGCCCGCGACCTCATCCACTTCGCGCAGTTGAACATGGGGCTAGGAAGCACAAGCGAGACGGTGCGACGTGCGCTGGCGGATACCCACGTGGGGTATTACCAGGTGGGGCCGATGACTCAGGATCTGGTATGGGAGCAATATCCCTACCCCGTTGAGCTCAAGGCGCTGCTCGATGGCAACTCAAACACGATGGCGTATGAAACCAATGCAGCGGTTGCGCTCACACCTGCGCAGGCACCCCAACAACAGGTGTGGATCAACAAAACCGGCTCAACCAACGGCTTTGGTGGTTACATCGCCTTCATCCCGGCCAAAAAACAGGCCGTCGTCATATTGGCCAACAAGAACTACCCAAACGCTGCACGCGTTGAGCTGGCTTACGCCCTTTTAGCGGCACTGAACTAAGCCTCTTTGCGCAGCACATAAATGCTGTTGTGCGTAAAACCCGGCAGCACCGCGTATTGCTTGAGAATACTGAAGCCCGAGTCTGAAAACTGGGCTTCAACCTCCTCTTTGCTCACCCAGATGCGTTGCTGGCCCTGAACACCGCTCACACACACCGACAGTATTAACGTGTCGCGGCTGACGCGGTGCAACTCGCGCAAAATCGCCAAACGGTGCTCATTGCTGCGCACATGGTGGAACAGTTGCATGCAAAAAATGCAATCCACCGCGTTTTCAGACATGTCGATGGAAAACACCGAGCTTTTAAACCGCTTCACACGCTTGAGCAAAGCCGCTGAATGGTGGGTCTGTGCGTGATCAAGCATGCCTTGGGATGGGTCAGCGGCCAGAATCACCCGATTGTCGCGCTCAGCCAGCACCGGCCAAAATCGCCCGGCGCCACAGGCCAGATCCAATACCAGCCCCGGCTCACCGGCCACCTTGAGCGCACGCCTGACCAAACGCCGCTCGCGCCACTGCGCCCACCGACGCACCACGCCTTGAGGGCGCACCTGCTGGCACACCTGCGCATGCTCACGGTCATAGCGTTCGGCGAACTCAAGCTCAATGGTGGACGGTGGTTGCGATGACATGGCCCGCTAACTCTTGTGTTTGATGGCATTCGACACAGAGGTTAACGGGACGTCAGTGAAAAAATTGTCAGCAAAAGATGAAAACGCTTACAGCCCTGTGCATCTCTAAAATGCAGTTGCAGCGCGGGGCTGAGCACCGCCCCCACTCACGCTTGATTCAAATACCACCGCCAGTCTTGCTCGCCCACTTCACCCATGAACTGCCGGTATTCGGCATTTTTTACCGCCAGGTACACCTTCAAAAATTCAGGCCCGAACGCTTCTTTTGCCCATGACGAACCTTCAAGCGCACGCAATGTGGTCAACCAGTCGGTTGGCAGCCTCTGTGTCGCCTGAGCGTAGCCGTTGCCCTCAATCGGTGCGCCCGGGTCACGCTGCTCACGAATGCCACGATGAATACCGGCAAGAATGGCTGCCGCCGCCAAATACGGATTGGCATCGGCACCACAAATGCGGTGCTCGATATGCCGTGAAAACGCCGGACCACCCGGCACCCGCAAGCTCACCGTGCGATTGTCCACGCCCCAGGTGGGCGCCAGCGGCGCGTAACTATTGCTCTGGAAGCGACGGTAAGAGTTGGCGTTCGGGCAAAACATCAGCAGCGAATCGAGCAAGGTACTGAGCATTCCGCCCACCGCATGCTTGAGCAGCGGCGTACCGTCAGGCGCTTCGCTGGCAAACAGGTTATGGCCGTGCTCATCGGCCAGGCTCACATGCATGTGCATGCCCGTGCCTGCCAAGTCATCAAACGGTTTGGCCATGAAGCAGGCCACCATCCCGTGTTTGTGCGCCACGCCTTTGACCAAGCGCTTGTAACGCACCGCTTCATCCATCGCCTGCAATGCGTCACTGCGGTGTTCAAGGGTGATTTCCACCTGGCCCGGCGCGTATTCGGAAATAGCCGTGCGGGCCGGGATACCTTGCAATTTGCAGGCACTGTACAAATCAGCCAAAAACGGCTCGATTTGTTCCAGCTCGCGCAAACCATACACCTGCGTGGCGCGCGGACGCTGGCCATCGGCATCGCGTGCCGGTTGCGGCCGCCCTTGGCTGTCACGCTGCTGGTCGAGCAGGTAAAACTCCAGCTCCGCGGCCATCACCGGGTAATAGCCGTCAGCCTTTAGCCCGTCAATGACCTTGACCAACAGATGACGCGGGTCGGCGACCGTCGCGGGCATGCCCTGCTGCGGATGCATGCTCACTTGCACCGCAGCCATCGGAATCTGACGCCACGGCATGCGCTGCAAACTGCCCGCCAGCGGATAGGCGCGGCAATCGATATCGCCTACATCCCACACCAGCCCGGTGTTTTCTACGTCATCGCCGTTGATGCTCAAACCCAAAATCGTACTGGGCAACGGTCGCCCGCTTTCGTACACCGCCAACAGTTCATCGCGATGCAACAACTTGCCGCGCGGCACGCCGTTGTTGTCGAGGATAAACAGCTCGAACATCTCGACATCCGGGTTCAATTGCAGGAAATCCAGGGCATCTTGCAGCGGGGCAAACAGAGGTGTGGCACTCATGGGCTTACTCGTTTAGGCGTATCAGACAGGCGCGCCGTGGCGCGGAGGATCACGATTTAACGGGAAGACGAGTATCCGGCGGGCGGGCGTGACGGCAGTGATACAGCGCCCAGAAGGCCCGTTCACAGGAGAATGCGCAAGGGTTGAGTGGCATTAAAGTACCCGACAGGCTTTGACATTCAACAGCGCTAAAGCCAAGCCTCATACCTGCAACCACTGCCGAAAAAGAGCCAGCAGCCTCACATGCTTGGCGCGGCAGTTCAATACAGCGTTTTAAATCTTTGCATGTCCAACGGCTAAACATTGCCCCCCAAGGTTTGTAGCCGCTGCCGAGGCACGAGGCTGCGAACCCGATCACCGTGCAGTCTCTGACATACAAGGTTGAATGCTTCACGACGACTCTGTCGCCGCGCGTACAGGCCTGCATTCATCACCTGTAGTCGCTGCCGAGGCACGAGGCTGCGATCGGGCGCGAAGCGGCCGTAAACCC